>NZ_JBEZZB010000075.1:0-48061 GCF_040638955.1 Actinoplanes sp. NPDC024001 | reverse complement strand
GCGCGGCCCTCGCCGGCCTCGTCGCCGCCCGGCGCACCGCGCTCCAGGCCGCCGAGGCCCAGCGCAGCACGGTCCTCGCGCAATACCGGGCGGCTGTCGCCGCCGAGCGGCGCGTCCAGGCCACGCTGCGCGGCTGGGACGCCAAGAACGGCAACACCACACAGTACGGCGGCGGGCGGCTCACCATGCCCGTCCGTGGCTGGAAGAGCAGCGACTTCGGCCACCGTTACGACCCCTACTACCGGGTCTGGCAGCTGCACGCCGGCACCGACTTCGCGGCCGGCTCGGGCACCCCGATCCGGGCCGCCGCCTCCGGCCGGGTCATCCAGGCCGGCTGGAACGGTGGCTACGGCCGCTACACCTGCATCAACCACGGCCGCCTCGGTGGACACGGCTTCACGAGCTGTTACGGCCACCAGTCCCGGATCTACGTGCGGGTCGGCGAACACGTCCGCCGCGGCGAGGTGATCGGCCGGGTCGGCAACACCGGCGCCTCCACCGGCGCGCACCTGCATTTCGAGACCCGCTTCGCCGGGGTGCCGCGCAACCCGCTCAACTACCTCCCCGGCTGCCTCTGCTGAGTCTCCAGGTACGCTTGGGGCATGCCACGCGAACAGGGGCGCAAGCTCGTAGCCTCCAACCGCAAGGCACGCCACGACTACGCCATCCTCGATACGTATGAGGCGGGCATGGTGCTCACCGGCACCGAGGTGAAATCGCTGCGCGCGGGGCGCGCCTCGCTGGTCGACGCTTTCGGCCACGAGAAGAACGGTGAGATCTACCTGCACGGCATGCACATCCCGGAGTACACGCAGGGCACGTGGACCAACCACGAGCCGCGCCGTCCGCGCAAACTGCTGCTGCACCGTGAAGAGATCCACAAGATGATGGGCAAGCTCCGCGACGAGGGCATCACCCTCGTCCCGCTCTCGGTCTACTTCGAGAACGGTTACGCGAAGGTCGAGCTTGGCGTCGCCAAGGGCAAGAAGGCCTACGACAAGCGTCAGGACCTGGCCAGCCGGGACGCGCAGCGGGAGATCAACAGGGCCCTGGGCCGCCGTGCCAAGGGCCGCGACTGACGGGTATTCTGCCCCGCCAGGGCTGTAGATCTTTCTACTGTCGTCCGTCCCGCTCCGTCGATCAATCCTGTCGCGAGGAGACCCGGCCGTTGCCCAAGCACTCCGCCCGTCAGTTCACCACGGCACGTCTCGTACTCGGCCTCGGCGCCGCGATCCTGGTGGTCCTCGTCGGCTGGATCGCCGTGCGCGCCGGGGGACCGGCCGTCGCCGACGACGCGCCGGTGATCGTCCAGCCGTCCGCTCCCGCTCCCGCTGAGACTGATCTGCAGGCCGTCGAGAGCCCGCTTCCGGAAGCCACTTCGGTGACGCCGTCGCCCAGCTCGGCGTCGCCGTCGCCCTCGCGGTCCTCATCCGCGTCGGCGTCCCCGTCAGCGTCGCCCTCGCCGTCGGCCTCCCGCAAACCGAAGAAGTCGAAGTCGCCGCAGCCGTCCGTCTCGGTGCCCGCTCCCACGTCGCCGAGTCCGTCGCGGACCTCGGCGACGCCGGCCGGTCTGCAGGCCACCTACGCGACCGGCTCGTCCTGGCGGGACGGCTTCACCGCCGGCGTGCGGGTCGTCAACAAAGGCTCGGTGGCGCAGAGCTTCACCGTGACCATCACCTACGCCTCCGGCACCGACCTGGAGATCCGCGGCGACTGGAACGCCGAGGTCAGCGCCGGCGGCAACCAGGTCACCATCCGCGGCGGCAGCCTCGCCCCCGGCTCGTCGATCACCGCCGGCTTCCAGGCCGCCAAGGACGACGACGACAGCTCGCGGGCGACCGGTTGTACCGTGGTGGGCGGCACCTGCTCGGTGGGATAAGATTGCCGGGCTGTGACACATACCAGGGGGTGACTGGTTTCGACTTCGTAGGTGGAGACAGGGGAAGCGAGCCGAGGAAGCCGACGTCGTCTCGAGAATCGGTCGTCGGAAACTTATAAGCGCCAAGGATAACTCCCGCGCTGACTTCGCTCTTGCCGCCTGAGGTAAGTAGCAAGTCTGTCGACCCGGGGTCGCCTTCGACCCGGTCTGTCGGCATCAGCTAGAAGGCTGGCCAAGCGGTCCTAGTCGTGAGGACCGTGCGGCGAGATCAAACACGACTGGGCCTGTCATACCAACTCGCTCACGTGATTGGTAGGGCCGAGTAGAGGCACAGTGAGCTGCGCTCGGAGAAGCCCTGACGAAGCAACGAAGGACCCGGGTTCGATTCCCGGCACCTCCACGAGAGGCAGGGGCCCCGTGTCCGCGGAAAGCGCGGACCGGGGCCCCTCGTCATGTCTGCTCCGGGGGCCGAGCCCCCGGAAACCCCACGGTGCGGTGCGCGCGCTGACCAGACCCGGCCGGGCCCCAGCTTCAACGCGTCCTGGTGCCGTGGACACCTCAGGGCTCGCTGTCCGCATCGGCTGGCTCCGGTGAGGGCTCTCGAAGTGTGCTCGAGGTGATGAGCCTCCTCCGATAAGGAGACTGTTGCGAGGCCTCGTGGTCGTGTGGCTACGGCAGGTCGAAGGGGAGTTTGATGCCGGCCAGGGCGTCGCCGCACGGGCAGGGGCGGTCGGTGGGGAGTTTGGTCACCGCGTCGAGGAGGACGCCGCGGAGGCGTTCGGTGTTTTCGGCGAAGACCTTGAAGACCTCCTCCTGGGTGACGCCGTGGTCGCCCTCGACGCCGGCGTCCAAGTCGGTCACCAGGGCGATCGCGGTGTAGCAGAGGGCCAGCTCGCGGGCCAGCACGGCCTCGGGGTGGCCGGTCATGTTGACGATCGTGCCGCCGATCGCGGTGAACCAGCGGGATTCGGCGCGGGTGGAGAAGCGCGGGCCCTCGACGACGACCATGGTGCCGCCGTCGACCGCGTTCACCCGGGTGGCGGAATCCAGCACCGCGGCCCGGCCCACCGGGCAGTAGGGGTCGGCGAAGGAGACGTGCACGGCGCCCGAGTCGTAGAACGTCTGCACCCGGCCGCTGGTGCGATCGATCAACTGGTCCGGCACCACGAAGGTGCCGGGGCCCAGCTCGGGACGGAGCCCGCCGACCGCGCACGGGGCGAGGATCTGGCGTACCCCGAGCGAGCGCAACGCCCAAAGGTTGGCACGGTACGGGATCTTGTGCGGCGGGAAGCGATGATCGCGCCCGTGCCGGGGCAGGAAAGCCACCCGGCGGCCGCCCACGTCGGCAACGGTGATCTTGTCTGAGGGGGCGCCGTAGGGCGTGTCCACCTCGAGTTCCGTGGCGTGGTCGAGGAGCGCGTACAGCCCCGACCCGCCGATGACGCCGATCTCTGCTGCCGTAGGTGGCGGGTTCATGTCCAGACCTTATCGGTGGCCGGAAACGCAGGCTAATGTGCGAGGCATGGCTACGTCGAGCGGACGGCGGTATGCACGTGTTCGGTGAGGGGCAGCGGATCGGAGGCCGGTCGGTGGAGTCGATGACCGGTCAGCTGCTCGTTGCCACGCCCACCCTCAAAGATCCGAACTTCGACCGTACGGTCGTGTTGCTGGTCGCCCACGAGACCGGCGGCGCCCTCGGCGTCGTCCTCAACCGGGCGACCGAGGTTCCGGTCTCCGAGGTGCTCGGCAACTGGGGGGGAACTCGCCGGTGATCCGGCCGTCCTCTTCGAAGGCGGCCCGGTGCAGCCCGAGTCGGCGATCTGCCTGGCCCGGACCCGGCCCGAGGTGAAAAAGCGGCTGTCCGGTTTTCATCCGGTCAGCGGGTCGCTCGGCACCCTGGACCTGTCCGTCGACCCGGACCGCATGCGCGACAACGTGGCTGGCATCCGGGTCTTCGCCGGTTACTCCGGCTGGTCGGCCGGCCAGTTGGAGGAGGAGATAGCGGCCGGCTCCTGGTTCGTCTTCGACGCCCTGCCCGGCGACCCGTTCGTGGAGCGGCCCGACGACCTGTGGGCCATGGTGCTGCGCCGCCAGGGCGACATCCTGGCTGCTGTCGCCCACTTCCCGCCGGACGTCTCGCTCAACTGAGGGGCCCCCGCAGGCGCCCTCCGGAGGGTGTGTAATATTTCCAGCGTGCCCGGGGGGAAACCGCCGGGGACGCAGGCAAGGGGCTGTGGCGCAGCTGGTAGCGCACCACACTGGCAGTGTGGGGGTCAGGGGTTCGAGTCCCCTCAGCTCCACGAGTACGAATGGGCGACCTGTGTCCGCGGAAAGCGCGGACGCCGGTCGCCCTCGTCATTTTGCTCCGGGGGCCGAGCCCCCGGAGACGCCGCGTTACGGTGGGCGCGCCTGGCGGCCCGGTGGCGGCTTCGCGTCTGGGCGCGCCTGGCGGCTTCGCGTCTGGGCTTGCTGAGCGCGGCCGGGTGGCCGCGCTCAGCGAGAGGTCAGCCGATGGAGACGGTGGCCTGGCCGATGACGATGCGGTGGTCGGAGCAGGAGCCGGCCGGGTAGTCCGCGGTCGCGGGGATGCCGGAGCAGGCGGTGGAGATGCTCAGCGAGTCGCCGCTGTAGGCGCCGACCAGGCGGCTCTGGCGGGCGAAAATGAGGTCGATCTTGGCGGAGCCGCCGCAGGGCGGGGGTGCGCCGGGGGTGCCGGTGGCGGTCCACTCGCCGTAGCCGAGGCAGTTGCCGGAGTCGTTGTCGTCCAGCTCGCGGTAGGCGCCGGTGTTGGCGTTGTTGTTCGCCACGTTCAGGCTCGACGAGTACCAGTTGTTGAGGCGGGGGTAGTGCGGCTGGGCGTTGAAGTCGCCGCCGATGATGGCGGTGTCGCCGGCGCTGTGGAAGGCCTCCATCTTGCCGAGCACGAAGTCGAGCTGGTTCGCGTTGTACTTGTTGCCGTTCGGCGCCGTGTTGTTGTTCGTGGTGATGTGCGTGGTGCAGAAGTGCGCTTTCGGCTGGGCCGTCGGCGAGACGCAGGTGAGGTTGCGCTGCTCGGCGCTGGTGTCGCTGGGCAGAGTCCAGCGCTGAGCGCCGTTCAGCGGGAACCGGCTGAAGACGGCGTTGCCGCCGGGCTGGGTGGCGTCGCCGGGTGCGCAGCGGTCCACCGCGTTGTTGCTCGCGGTGAAACGGGCGAAGTTGCTCTCGTCGGCCGGGTAGTTGAGTTCCCGCAGCCGGGCGATCAGGGCGTGGTACTGCCCTTCACAGATCTCGTTGAGGGCGACGAAGTCCGCGTCCCGGTTCATGATCGACGAAGCCGCCGCGTCGATCAGGCCGTTGGTCGTGCTGCCGAAGTGCATCTTCGCCCCGGCGATGTTCCACACCCAGATCTTGTAGGTGGCGTTCACCGCCGCTGAGGCCGGAGCGCCCGGTACGGCGGCGGCGCCCACAGCCAGCAGCATGGTGGCCGCGGCGACCGCGGCCCGTTTGAACAGTTGCATCGAAACTCCTCGTCGTCCAAGATCGTTTCGGCATCATGCCATCTTGGACAGACGATTCAGCCCGTGGGCCGGGTGATCTGCACATCACCCGGCGGAACCGTCAGGAAGGAGCAGCCGCGCGGCGGCTGATCAGCGACTCCAGCTCGGCGACCAGGCGGCGCGGCGACAGCGGCTTGGACAGGTAACCGTCCGCCCCGGAGATCAGACCGGCGTCGACGTCGTAGGCGTGGCTGTTGCCGGAGACCATCAGGATCGCCATGTCGCGGGTGGCCGGGGTGTTGCGGGCCAGCTGGCACAGCTCCATGCCGTTCATCGCCGGCATGCGGACGTCGGTGATCAGCCCGACCGGCTTGGCGACGGTGAGGATGCGGGCGGCGCTCTGGCCGTCCTTCACCCCGACCGCCCGGTAGCCGGCTGCTTCGAGCGTGACCGAGAGCATGTCGCGGACGTCGCTGTCGTCGTCAGCGATGAGGATCAGGTTCTGGTTCATCGGGTGCTCTCCTTTGCGGGGTCACCCGACTGATCGGCACCGGCGTGCGCCCGAACATTGTCGTTCGGTTGCGGCGGGGGAGCGCCAACGGCAGCGGCCGGGCCCTTTCCGGGCCCGGCCGCGTGCGGTGGTTCAGCTGATCTTCTCGGTCTCGGTGGAGGTGACGTACGCGTTGAGCGACAGCGACAGGCTGGCCACGTCGTCCGCGTTGACCGAGAGGTTGCCGGTGTCGATCAGCACGGCCCGGGGCTGGACGGTCTGCAGCTGCCTGACGAACTTGCTGACCTTCTCCACGTTGCCCTCGACGTTCAGGGTGATCGGCAGCGTGCTCACCGCGCTCACCTCCTTGGAGGTCTCCGCCGCGGAGGCGCTGTAGCCGCTGACCTCGACGTCCAGCTTGACGCCCATGCTCTGCAGCTGCTTCAGGAAGTCCGGGATGCCGTTGGTCTTGCTGGCCACCGGCAGCGCCGCCTGGTATTCGGCGAGCTGCGCGGTGTACTCGTCGAGCTTCGCGGTCTCCTTCTGGAGCGCCTGGAAGCCGTTCTTCGCCTTGGTCAGCTGGATCGTGGTGTCCTCGGTGTCCGTCTGGGCCTTGGCCTCGGCGGCGTACTGCGGGCTGATCAGCATGAACCAGCCGCCGGCGATGAGCAGCGCGATCAGGGCGAGCCCGCCGAAGAGCCAGATCTGGTCGATACGGCGTGCGGTCATCACTTGCCCTCGCTCTCGCACTCGGCGGTGAAGCGGCCGCACAGTCCCTCGTCCGTGATGGTCACGGTGAGGGCGAAGGTGACCTTGCCGTCGTCACCGTCGGTCACGCTGTTCACGAACGGGTCGGACAGGAAGGTCAGCTTGCCGAGCGCCTCGACGTACTCGGCGACCTCCTTCTTGTTGTCCGCGGTCCCGGAGACGTTCAGGGAGCCGATCGCCCCGGACGTGGCGTTCGCGCCCGTGGAGTCCGCGGTCAGGCCGCCGCTGATCTCGTTGACCGTCACGCTCGCGTCGGTGCCGGTCTTGCGAACCAGGTCCAGCAGGTTCGCCCAGGACATGTCCTGGCCGAGCAGCGCCTTCAGCTCCTTCTCGAGCGCGGTGTTGCCCTGCTTCACCGCGACCATCTTCTGGACGTTCTTGTCCTTCTTCTGCTGGTTCTGCACCGTGGCGAGCTGTTCGAGGGTCTGGTTGTAGGCCTTCTCGGCGTCGTTCTTGGCGGCGGTGGCCATCGCGTACCAGCTTCCGAGCCCGGCCAGCACCAGCACCAGGCTGATCAGCACGAAGCTGCGGGTCCGGCGGGCCCGCCGGCCGTCCCGGATCTCCGGCGGCAGCAGGTCGGCGCGGATGGTGAGCACCCGGGCCGCCTGCTGCGGCGAGACCGTCGGGTCCAGGGGCATCAGAGCCGTGGTCATCGGGACGCTCCCAGGGTGAGGCCGATCGACACCGCGGCCGACGGCACGAAACTGTCGAATCCGCGTTCCCGGGCGCGCCGGGTCTCGCGCAGGCGGACCGAGTTGTCCGCGTACATCACCGCGACGCCGAGTTCGGCCTGCAGGTGCTGGGCGAGGCCGGGCATGAGCGCGCTGCCGCCGCAGAGCGAGACCCGGGTGACCTGCTTCTGCCGCTCGCCGGAGGCGAGGTAGGTGAACGAGCTGCGCAGCTCGGCGGCGAGCGGGCGGACCGCGTCGGTGAGCGCGGCGACGGTGTCCGGGTTGCCGTCGCCGTGCAGGCCGAACCGGCACTTCAGCGTCTCCGCCTCGATGGTGCTGATGCCGAGCCGGGTGGCGATGCTCTCGGTGATCTCCGAGCCGCCGCGGGGCAGGGTCCGCACGAAGAGCGGCTCGCCGTCGGCGTGCACCACCACGCTGGTGATGTTGGCGCCGATGTCGACGATCGCCTCGACCTGGGCGTCCAGCCGGGAGGCGGCGCGCAGCAGGGCGAACGAGGCGAGGTCGACGCCGGCGACGTGCAGCCCGGCCTTCTCGACCGCCTGTACCAGGCCGATCACGGCCTCCTTCGGCATCGCGACCAGCAGGCCGCGCACGGTCGGGTTCTCACCGGGCTGCTCCAGCGGGTAGAAGTCCAGCAGCGACTTCTCCACCGCGAGCGGCAGTTGCTCCTTGACCTGGAACGGCAGCGCCTGGCGCATCTGGTTGGCCGGCAGGTTGGCGACCGACATCTCGCGGACCACCAGCTGCGGGTTGGTGACGCCGAGCGTGACCCGCTTGCTGCCGAACTTGGAGGAGGCCCAGAGCTGCTTGAGCGCGGCGGTCACCGCGCCCGGGTCGTGCACCACGCCGGCCGTGACGGTGCCGGGGACCAGCGGGAACTGGCCGAAGTTGATCAGGGTGTAGTCGTCCTTGCTGCGGCGGACCTCTACGGCTCGAATGGAGGACGAGCCGATGTCCAGCCCGATCGGCGGTGTGCCAGCCATCGGTCTTCCTTCCTTACGAGGTGGGGATGAGCAGGGTGGTGTACCAGTCGGCGACCGGTGCCGCGGCGAAGACCGCGAGGAAGGCGCCGGCCAGCATGTAGGGGCCGAACGGGATCCGGCTCTTGCGGCTGGCCAGCTTCAGGGCGAGCAGCGCGGCGCCGACGACGCCGCCGAGCACGAAGCCGGCGAAGGCGCCGAAGGCGACCGCACTCCAGCCGAGCCAGCCGAGGTAGAAGCCGAGCAGCGGGGCGAGCTTCACGTCGCCGCCACCCATGCCCCAGACGGCCAGGACGCGGTAGAGCACGTAGAGCAGCGCGGCGGCCAGCAGGCCGCGCAGCGGCGCGGCCAGATCACCCTCGGCCAGCGAGACCGGTACGAGCAGAGCCGCCGCCACCGCGTACGAGGGCAGGACGATCTTGTCGGGAAGCCGCATGACGTCGAGGTCGATGAGAGCCAACGCGATCGCGACGGCGGCCAGGTAGAGGTAGGCGGGCAGTTCCCAGGACCAGCCGAACCGGGCCGCCACCGCCACGAACAGGACCGCGGTGCCGGCCTCGACCAGCGGGTAGCGGGCACTGATCCGGGTGCCGCAGTCGGCGCACCGGCCGCGCAGCAGCAGCCAGCCGAGCACCGGCACGTTGTGCCGGGCCCGGACCGGGTTGCCGCAGTTCGGGCAGTGTGACCCGGGGCTGACCAGCGACTCGTCGCGGGGCACCCGGTGGATCACGACGTTCAGGAACGAGCCGATGGCCAGCCCGAGCAGGGCGACGAAGCTGAGCAGCAGAGGCTGGGGCATGGTCGATCCTCCTCGGGCCGGTCGATGGTGGTCGGTGCGGGTGAAGGGTGGTGGTGCCGACGGCGCCACCACCCTTCGGTGTTTCGACGTCTACCGCGTCAGGACACGACGCAGGTCTCGACGTTCAGCGTGCCGGTCTTCTCGCCGACCGAGCCGCCGGCCGCGCTGTCGTAGATGAAGGCCTTCGAGTCGGTGCCGCCGGTGTTGCGGGCGCAGACCAGGTAGGTGCCCTTGGCCTTGTCGAACTTGTAGCCCAGCAGGGTGCCGTCGGAGACGGTGATGGTGCCCTCCTGCGGGGTGGTGACGTCGGTCGAGGTGAGCTTGAGCGCCGCGCCCTTGTCGTCGGCCGACTTCGCGCTGTCCGGGTAGGTGTTGCTGTTGCTGGTGTAGAACTGCTCGATCGCGCTGATCGCGCCACGCACGTCCGACTGGGCCGACTTGTCAGCGGCACCCTTGCGGTAGTTCAGGTAGACCGGGACGGCGATCGCGACCAGGACGCCGATGATGACCACGACGACCAGGAGCTCGATCAGGGTGAAGCCTTCGTCGTCCTTCTTGTTGCGGAGACGGTTGATTGCGTCCTGCATGGTGGGGTGCCTCCAGGGGCGTTTTCAGGGTGGGGTGAACGGGCTCGGGTGCCCGGTGGTGCGAACCGACCGTCGGGAGCGGTCGGGGGGTGCGGCACGCGCTTCGTTGCGCGCCGGGTCAGCTCAGGCGCCGATGTTCTGGTAGATCGTGAACATCGGCAGGTAGAGGCAGACGACCATGCCGCCGACCACAGCGCCCATCACGAGCACCATGATCGGTTCGATCGACGCGGCCAGGGACTCGGCGGCGGAATCGACTTCCCTGTCGTAGAAGTCGGCAACCTTGTCGAGCATCTGACTGATCTGGCCGCTTTCTTCACCCACTTCGATCATCTGGGTGACCATCTGCGGGAAGATCTTGTGATGGCGCAGCGCCGTGGACATCGGCTGACCGTCACGGACGGTGGCCTGGACGTCCTTCATCGCGGCGTTGATGACCTCGTTGCCGGTGGTCTCGCCGACCACGGCGAGTGCCTGCATGACCGGCACGCCGACGTTCAGCAGCAGGCCGAGGTTGCGGGCGAACCGGCTCATCGCGAGCTTGCGGAAGAGCGAACCGAAGACCGGCATGCGGAGCTTGAATTGGTCCACCTTCAGCCGGAACTCGGCGCTGGTGCGGTGCTGCCGTTTGTAGGTGACGGTGACGGCAACCAGAATCCCGATCACCAGCGGTCCGATCCAGCCCATGTTGTGGCTGGTCGTAACCAGGACCTGGGTGATCGCCGGCAGTTCGCCGCCGAGGTTCTTGAACATGCCCTCGAAGACCGGGACGATGAAGATCAACATCGCCGCGATCAGTACGAAGGTGAAGCCCAGCACGATCGCCGGATAGGTCAGCGCACTCTTGATCTTGCCGCGGAGCGCGGTGTCCTTCTCCAGGCTGTCGGCGATCTGTTCGAGCGCCTTGTCGATCATGCCGCCGGCCTCACCGGCCCGGATCATGGCGATCATCAAGCGCGGGAAGACCCGGTCGTGTTTCGCCATCGAGGCAGAGAGCCCGCCTCCGCCCGCCACGTCGGTGCGTACCTCGCCGATCGCCTTCTTCAGCGGCGGCGCCGAGGTCTGCTCCTCCAGGATCGACAGCGATCGCAGCAGCGACATGCCGGACGCGGTCATCGTGGCGAACTGCCGGGCGAAGACCGCGAGGTCCTTGAGCTTGAGCCGATTGCCCAGCCCGGGGATCTTCAGGTCGCGCTGAAGGCCCTGCCCGGCCTCGGTGACGCCGAGCGGCACCTCGCCGCGCTGGCGCAGCATGTGAGTCGCGGCTGCCTCGGTGGGGGCCTCGATGGTCCCCTTGGCCTTCTTGCCGGTGGCGTCGATGGCCTCGTAGTGAAAAGTCTTGGTGGTCGCCACCGGATCACTCCCGTCCCACGAGGCGCTTGAGCTCCTCGGCCGAGTGGCACATCTCCAGGGCGGTCTGCATGCTGACCAGCCCGTCACGGATCTTCTCGGCCAGGTGCTGGTCGAAGGCGAGCATGCCCTCGGTGGCGCCGGCCTGCATGAAGGACGGGATCTGGTGCGTCTTGCCCTCCCGGATCAGGCTGCGGATGGCCGGGGTGCAGCTGAGGATCTCGGCGATCACCACACGTCCCTTGCCGTCGGCCTTCGGCGCCAGCGCCTGGGTGATCACACCCTGGAGGCTGGCGGCCAGCTGGGCGCGGATCTGCAGCTGCTGGTGCGGGGGGAAGATGTCGATGACCCGGTCGATCGTCTGGGTGGCGCTCTGCGTGTGCAGGGTGGCCAGCACCAGGTGGCCGGTCTCCGCGGCGGTGAGCGCGGTGGCGGTGGTCTCCAGGTCACGCAGCTCGCCGACCAGGATGATGTCCGGGTCCTGCCGCAGCGCGTGCTTGAGCGCGCTGGCGAAGTTCTCGGTGTCGGCGCCGACCTCCCGCTGGTTCACCACGCTGCGCTTGTGCGGGTGGAGGAACTCGATCGGGTCCTCGATGGTGATGATGTGGTCGGCGCGGCTGCGGTTGGCCAGGTCGAGCAGGGAGGCCAGGGTGGTGGTCTTGCCGGAGCCGGTCGGGCCGGTGACCAGCACCAGGCCGCGCGGCAGGTGGGCGAAGCGGGCCACCGACTCGGGCATGCCCAGCTCGTCCAGCGGCTTGATCTTGTGCGGGATGGCCCGGAAGACCGCGCCGCAGGAGGTTCGCTGCCGGTAGAGGTTGCCCCGGAAGCGGGAGACGCCCACGATGCTGTGCGCGAAGTCCATCTCCTGCACTTCCAGGAAGGTCTCCCACTGTGCCGGGGTGACCGCCGCGCGGGCGAGCAGCTCGGTGTCGGCGGCGTTGAGCTTGCCGTACCCGGGGACCGGGCGCAGCGAGCCGTCCACCCGCATCATCGGCGGGGAGCCGACCGTCAGGTGCAGGTCGGAGCCGCGGGATTCGACCAGCGTGATGAGCAGCTGGTCGAGCACGTCCAGGTCGTCCGCGGACCCCGCCGCCGACTGCCGTGCCTCGCGCTCGATCGTGTCCATCTGGTGTTCCGGCCCTCTCTCACGTTCCGACGCCTGTTGAATCGGCACCGCGGGGACCGGGTTTAGTAGCCGCTCCGGTGCGGTCAGACAGCTACTCGGGACACCTCGCGGATCGAGGTGAGCCCACCGGCGGCCTTTGCCAGGCCGTCGGCGCGCAGGTCGTACATGCCCTGGGCGAGCGCCACCTCGCGGATCTCGCCGGCGGGGGCCCGGCGGATGGTCAGCGATTCGATCTCGGGGGACACCGGCATCACCTCGTGGATCGCGATCCGGCCCTTGTACCCGGTGTTCGCGCAGTTGCGGCAGCCGACCGGCCGGTACAGCACCTGCGGGAAGGCCAGGTCCTCCAGCGGCCAGCGGGCGCCGAGCACTTCCTCCTCGGTCGGCGCGTAGGCCTCCTTGCACCAGTCGCAGATGCGCCGGGCGAGCCGCTGGGCGAGCACGCAGTCCAGGGACGAGCCGACCAGGAACGGTTCGATGCCCATCTCGGTGAGCCGGGTCACCGCGCCGGGCGCGTCGTTGGTGTGCAGCGTGGAGAGCAGCAGGTGGCCGGTGAGCGCGGCCTCGACCGCGATCTGGGCGGTGTTGCCGTCGCGGATCTCACCGATCAGCACCACGTCCGGGTCGGTACGCAGGATCGCCGGCAGCACCGCCGCGAACGTCAGCCCCGCCTTCGCGTTGACCTGCACCTGGTTGATGCCGCGCAGCCGGTACTCGACCGGGTCCTCGACCGTGATCACGTTGACCTCCGGCCGGCTGATCTTGCCGAGGGTGGCGTAGAGCGTGGTCGACTTGCCGGACCCGGTCGGGCCGGTGACCAGCACCATCCCGTGCGGCTTGCTGAACGAGGCGCTGAAGCGCTCCAGGTTGTGCTGGGTGAAGCCGAGTTTCGCCAGGTCCAGGTCGATGCCGCCGGTGTCCAGGACGCGGAGCACGATCTTCTCGCCCCAGACCGTCGGCAGGGTGGCGGTCCGCAGGTCGATCGAGCGGTCCCGGACCATCGCGGTGATCCGGCCGTTCTGCGGGATCCGCTTCTCGGTGATGTCGACGCCCGACATGATCTTGATGCGGGAGGTGAGCGCCGCCATCACGCCGCGCGGCACCACGTCCACCTCGTGCAGCACGCCGTCGATCCGGTACCGCACCCGCATGTCGTCCTCGGTCGGCTCCAGGTGCAGGTCGGAGGCGCGGTTCATGACGGCCTGCTCGATCAGGCTGTTCACGTACCGGACGATCGGGGCGTCCTCGGTGCTGGTCGCCTGGGCGGCCATGCCGGTCGCGTCGTCCGCGGTGTCGGCGATCTCGCCGAGGTCCGCGCCCTCGCGCTGGAGGCGTTCGATGATCCGGCGGACCTCGCTGCGGGCCACCACCACCGGGCGGATGGTCATGCCGGTCGCCGCGCGCACGTCGTCGAGCGCCACCACGTCGGCCGGGTCGGTCACGCCGACCACCAGCTCGCCGTCGTTGATCGCCAGGCCGAGCACCCGGTGCCGGAGCACCACCGGCAGCGGGATGCGCTTGAGCGCGATCGGGTCCGGGGTGTATCCCACCAGGTCCAGCGTGTTGATGCCGAACGCCTTGGCGGCCGCCTCGGTCAACTGCTCCTCGGTGACGACCTGGTCGTTGATCAGAACCGCCCGCACCGGCCGGCCGCTGCGCTGCGCCTCCTCGGCCGCCGCGTCGACCGCGCGCGGGTCGACGCCGATCTGCTTCAGGGCGTCAAGCAGCGGGCGGAAGGTCTGATCCATGGGGTCCTCAGGCGCGGCCGGACAGGGTATACACCCACCCCATCGGACATTTCACCCGCGAGCTGAGCGGGTTAGGAGTGGCGGAAGGTTCGGCGATAGGCCGAGGGGGCCACCCCGATCGTCGCGTGCAGGTGCTGTCGCAGCGCGGTGGCACTGCCCAGCCCGGCGCGGCGGGCCACCGCCTCGACCGCGAGGTCGGTCGACTCCAGCAGGATCCGGGCGTGCTCGACGCGCTGGCGGAGCAACCACTGCCGCGGGCTGAGCCCGGTCTCGTCACGGAACCGGCGGGTGAACGTCCGTACGCTCATCCGGGCGTGCCCGGCCATCTCCTCCAGGGTGACCGGCTCGGCGAGCCGTCGCAGCACCCAGGCCCGGGTCGGCTCGGTGCCGGCGCCGTCGGCGGCCGGCACCGGCCGCTCGATGTACTGCGCCTGCCCGCCGTCGCGCCAGGGCGGCACGACGCACCGCCGGGCCGCCCGGTTCGCCACGTCGGCGCCGTGGTCGGCGCGGATGATGTGCAGGCAGAGGTCCACCCCGGCACCCACCCCGGCCGAGGTCAGCACGTCGCCGTCGTCCACGAACAGCACGTCGAAGTCCCACCTGACCTGCGGGTAGAGCCCGCCGATCCGGCGGGCCCAGGCCCAGTGGGTGGCCGCCGGGCGCCCGTCCAGCAGGCCGGCCGCGGCCAGCACCGAGGCGCCGGTGCAGATCGACACGATCCGGGCGCCCCGGGCCGCGGCGGCACGCAGCGCGGCCCCGACCTCCGGGGTGAGCGTTCCATCGGTGACCGGGCCACCGGCGTGGATGCCGGGCACGAGGACGGTGTCGGCCGTGGCGAGGGCCTCCAGCCCGTGATCGGGGACGACCGTGAAACCGGCCTCGGTGCGGATCGGGCCGGGACCGCAGACGCGCAGGTCGTAGAGGCGGTTGCGGTCGGCGTCGCGGGCCGCGCCGAACACCTGCGGCGGCACACCCAGGTCGAACGGGACCACCGCGTCGAGAGCGAGCAGAACGATGCGATGACGTGGAGGCATGGCCTGATTCTTGCGCATGATGGCCTCCCGGCCACTCGCCCGTCCGGCCCGGGCTGATCAGAATCAAGCACGTGAAGTCGCGCATCCATCCCGCCTGGTTCGTGGCCGTCGCCGCCTTCGTCGCCCTGATCGGCGCGGCCGGCTTCCGGGCCACCCCGTCCGTGCTGATCCAGCCGCTGAACGAGGAGTTCGGCTGGTCACTGGGCACGATCTCGGCCGCCGTCTCGGTGAACCTGCTGCTCTACGGTCTGACCGCGCCGTTCGCCGCGGCGCTGATGGACAAGTTCGGCATCCGCCGGGTCGCGATGGGCGCGCTGCTGCTGGTCTCGGCCGGCTCCGGGCTGACCCTGTGGATGAGCCAGAGCTGGCAGCTGATGCTCTGCTGGGGCGTGCTGGTCGGCCTCGGCACCGGCTCGCTCGCGCTGGGCTTCGTCGCCACCATCACCGGGCGCTGGTTCGTGCGGCACCGGGGCCTGGTCACCGGGGTGCTCACGGCCGGCGGCGCGACCGGCAACCTGATCTTCCTGCCGGTGCTGGCGCAGCTCACCCAGTCGCACGGGTGGCGCACGGCCGCCCTCACCGTGTCCGTGGCGGCGCTGGCCGTCGTACCCCTGATCTGGTGGCGCCTGCGTGACCACCCGGCGGACCTGGGGGTGACTGCTTTCGGGGGCACGATCGCCGCGGAGAGGCCGGCGAAGCCGGCCGGAGGCGCGGCGCGCAACGCCCTGAGCGCGCTGCGCGACGCCGCGCGCACCCGGCCGTTCTGGCTGCTCGCCGGCGGCTTCGCGATCTGTGGGGCGACGACGAACGGCCTGGTCGGG
Source organism: Actinoplanes sp. NPDC024001 (assembly GCF_040638955.1). Lineage (NCBI taxonomy): Bacteria > Bacillati > Actinomycetota > Actinomycetes > Micromonosporales > Micromonosporaceae > Actinoplanes > Actinoplanes sp. NPDC024001. The sequence continues at coordinate 32,311 of NZ_JBEZZB010000075.1, read as the reverse complement.
ACCCATTTCATCCCGGCCGCGCACGACCACGGGATGCCGCAGACCACGGCTGCGGGCCTGCTCGCCCTGGTGGGGATCTTCGACATCGCCGGCACCATCGCGTCCGGCTGGCTGACCGACCGGGTGGACAGCCGGATCCTGCTCGGCGCCTACTACGCGCTGCGCGGGCTCTCCCTGCTGGTCCTGCCGTCGCTGTTCGCCGCCACCGCGCATCCGAGCATGCTGGTCTTCATCCTCTTCTACGGCCTGGACTGGGTGGCCACCGTGCCGCCGACCGTCACGCTGTGCCGGGAGTACTTCGGTGAGCGTGGCGCGGTGGTCTTCGGCTGGGTCTTCGCCTCGCACCAGTTCGGCGCGGCCGTCGCCGCCACCGCCGCCGGCCTGGTCCGCGACCGGCTCGGCGAGTACACGTTCGCCTGGTACGGCGCCGGCGCGCTGGCGATCCTCGCCTCGATCCTGAGCCTGATGCTCTTCGCCGGCAAGCGCCTCAAGCCGGTCGCCCCGGGCATCGGCCTGGCGGTGCCGACCGGCCGGTGACCGCTCAGCCGGTGAGCTCGACTCAGCCGGTGAGCTCGACGACCTCCAGCAGTCCGCTCAGCACCAGGATCTGCCGCACGTTGTGGCTGGGCCGGGCCAGCCGGAACGGGATGCCCCGGTCCCGGGCCCGCTGAAAACCGGAGATCAACGCGCCCAGGCCGGTGGAGTCGATGAACGACACCTCGGCCATGTCCACCACGATCCGCTCGGGGCCGGCGGCGACCGCCTCGCCCAGAACCACCCGCACCTGTTCCACGGTGAGAATGTCGATTTCGCCCTGCAACGACACGGTCGTCGTGCCGTCGGTGGTATCCAAACTCGTCACGCTCTCATCGGCCACGGGGGGACCTTCCGTCTCGGGCGCGTGCCCGCTTTGCGTTGGCGGGGCTTCCACGTACGGTAATCGGCATCACCAACACGTGAGGAGCACAGTGTGCCGATCCGTGGCGGTCTGCCGCCGCGCAACCCCCGCTTCGTGGGTCGGGAGAACCTACTGACCCGGGTGCGCGGGATGCTGGGCAACGGTCCAGTGGTGCTGCTACCGAGCCCGGACCACCAGCTCGGTGGTACCGGACGTACCCAACTCGCCGTTGAGTATGCCTACCGCCATGCTGAGTCGTACGACCTGGTCTGGTGGATTCCGGCGGAGCAGAACGCCGGGATGCGGGCCGCGCTCGCCGGGCTGGCCCACGAACTGGGCGTGCCCGAGGCGCGCGACCTCAACCGGACGCTCGGCGCGGTCCGGGACGCGCTGAGCCGGGGCGAGCCGTACCGGAACTGGCTGGTCGTCTTCGAGAACGCCAACCGGCCCGAGGACATCATGCCGTACCTGCCGAGCGGGGCCGGGCACGTGCTGGTGACCAGCCGCAACCCGCGCTGGACCGCCGAGGTGGCGCAGGCCCTGCCGGTGCCGGTCTTCGACCGGGCGGACAGCGTGGACCTGCTCCGCGGGCGCTCCGGCGATCTCTCCACGGCGGACGCGGACCGGCTCGCCGAGCGGCTCGACGACGTGCCGATGGCGCTCGACCTGGCCGCCGCGGTCCGCGACGCGGTCGGCTGTTCGGTCAGCGACTACCTGGAGCGCTACGAGCAGCGCGCCGCCGAGCTGGCCTTCCCCACCCCGATCCGGGTCGCCTGGGGCCTGGCCGCCGAGGCGCTCGGCACCGCCGCCCCGGCCGACCGGGTGCTGCTGGAACTCTGCACCTTCCTGGCCAGCGCGCCGATCTCGTGGCGGCTGCTGTGGGCGGCGCGCACCCTCCCGCTCGACGCGGACCTGGCCCGGACCGTGCGGGTCGAGCGGCGGCTGCGCGCGGCGATGCGCCGGATCAGCCGGTACGGGCTGGCCGAGCTGGACCCGGCCGGCGAACAGCTGACCGTGCACCCGCTGGTGCGCGGGATGTTCGGCCAGGAGCTCAGCTCCGAGCGGCACGCGGCGCTGCTGCGGACCGTGCGGGGCATGCTGGCCGCCGCCGATCCCGGTGACCCGGACAACCCGGCCGGCTGGTACCGCTACGCCGAGCTGGCCCCGCACCTGATCCACTCCGACCTGCTCGGCGGCGACGCCGAGGAGATCCGGCAGCTGGTGATCAACTGCATCCGGTACCACTTCGCCCGCGGCGACTACGACTCCAGCCGGGATCTGGCCGCCTCCGCGGTGGCCCGCTGGCGCGACGCGCTCGGTGAATCCGCCGAGCAGACCCTGCTCGCCGCGTTCCACCTGGCCAACGCGTTGCGGGCGGTCGGGCGTACGGTCGACGCCCGCAACCTGAACCTGCAGACCCTGCGCACCCAGCGCGAGGTTTTCGGCGCCGACGACGAGGCGACCCTGGCGACCGCCAACAGCGTCGGCGGTGACCTGCGGATGCAGGGGCACTTCGGGCAGGCCCGGCAGCTCGACGCGGACAACCTGGTGCGCTATCGACGGCTGTTCGGCGAGAGTTTCCCGACCGCCCTGCGGTGCGCCAACAACCTCGCCGCCGACCTGCGGCTGCTGGGCGACTTCCGGGGCGCCCGGGCGCTCGACGAGCAGGTGCTGCGGCACCGGCAGGCGATCTTCGTGCCGGGGCATCCGGAGACGCTGTCGTCGCGCACCGGTCTGGCCTACGACCTGTTCGGGCTCGGCGACTACGCCGGTGCGGCCGCGCTGCTGACCGCCACGCACATCGAGAAGGTGCCGGCCGACCACCCGTTCGCGCTGTGGGCCGGCCGGTTCGCCGCGATGGCCGCCCGGCGCCGCGGCGAACCGCAGGCCCGGGAACTCGCCGAGGCGAACCTGGCGGCCTGCCGGCAGAAGTTCGGTGACCTCAGCGTCGACACGCTCGCCTCGGCGGTGTCGCTGGCCAACTGCGCCCGCGCCGACGGTGCCCTGGACGACGCGCACGAGCTGCTGGAACGAGCCGTCATCCGCTACCACGCGGTGCTCGGCGACGAGCACCCGTTCACGCTAGCCGCGTCGGCCGGCCTGGCCGGGGTGGTCCGCGCCGCCGGCCGGTACGCCGAGGCCCGCACCATCGACGAGGAGGTGCTCAGCGGCCTGCGGCGCAGCGTCGGCGCCGACCACCCGTTCGCGCTGAGCTGCGCCAACGGGCTGGCCGCCGATCTCGCCGCGGCGGGCGAGGTGCAGAAGAGCCGGGAACTCGCCGCGGACACGCTGCGCCGGTCCCGGGCCGTGCGCGGCCTGGACCATCCGGACACGGTGGCCTGCGCGTGGAACCTCGCTCTCGCCGACGGCGACGAGACCGCCCGGCAGCAGGCCCTGACCGCCCTGGCCAAAGCGTTCGGCGACGGCCATCCGGTGTTCCGGACGACCGCCGCCGGTCTGCGGCTGGAGACCGATATCGATCTCCCGCCGCTATAGCGCCCGGATCGGCACCCCCTGCTTGTCGAGCAGTTCGGTCACGCTGCCGGCCGGCATCGGCCGGGCGAAGTGGTAACCCTGGGCCCGGCCGCAGGCCAGCTCCCGCAGCCGGGACGCCTGCTCGGCGTTCTCGATGCCCTCGGCGACCGGTGACAGGTTGAAGGTGCGGGCGATGTGCATGACCGCCTCGGCCACCGATGCGTCGCCGCTCTCCGGCATCGCCTGCACGAACGAGCGGTCGATCTTGATCACGTCGACCGGCAGGCTGCTGAGGTGGCTCAGCGAGGAGAAGCCGGTGCCGAAGTCGTCCAGGGCGATCCGCACCCCGAGCGACTTGAGCGCGCTCAGCACCCGGGCCGACTCGACCAGGTCGGTGAGCGCCACCGACTCGGTCAGCTCCAGCACCAGGTCCTGCGGGGGCAGGCCGGTGCGCTCCAGGATCGTGCGCACCTCGTCGATCAGCTTCGGGTTGCCCAGCTGGGAGGCGGACAGGTTGACGTTGAGCTCGAAACCGGGGAACCGGTTCTGCCAGTCGATCGCCTGGCGGCAGGCCTCCTCGAGCACCCAGCCGCCGAGGCGCGGGAGCAGCCCGAGCGACTCGGCCAGGTCGAGGAAGACCGCCGGCGGGACCAGGCCGCGTTCCGGGTGCTGCCAGCGGACCAGCGCCTCGACGCCGACCGTGTGGCCGCCGTCCAGGTCGACGATCGGCTGGTAGTGCACCTCGAACTCGCCGGCCTCGATGCCGCGCAGCAGGTCGGCCTCGGCGAGGCGGCGCTGCTCGGCGGCGGCGAACAGCTCCGGGTCGAACCGGCGGGCGACACCGCCGCCCTCCACCTTCGCCCGCAGCAGCGCCTGGTCGGCCCGGCGCAGGACGTGGTCGAGCACCTCGCCGGTCTTGGCGACCGCGACACCGGCCCGGGCCCGGATGGTCACCGGCACGCCGGCCACCTCCAGCGGTCGGTGCAGCTCGGTCAGCACCCGCTCGGCGACGGCCAGCGCCGCCTGCTCGTCCTCCAGGCCGGGCAGCAGCACCGCGAACTCGTCGCTGTCGAGCCGGGCCACGGTGTCGTTGGCGCGCACGTTCACCGCGAGCCGGTCGGCCGCGGCGCGCAGCAGGTCGTCGCCGACGATGTGCCCGAAGTGGTCGTTGACGTGCTTGAAGCCGTCCAGGTTCACCAGGATGACCGCGGTGTGGGTGCGGCTCGGCTCGTCGAGCACCTCTTCGGCGTACTCGACGAACATCTTCCGGTTGCCGAGCCCGGTCAGCGGGTCGCGGAACACCTGCTGGGCCAGCAGCACCTGCTGGCGGCTCAGGTCCACGTCGGGCCGGTCGCCGAGCGCCTGGCGGACCAGCACCGCGGCCGCCACCAGCATCACCAGCCAGGTCGCGACCGGTGACAGGTCACCGTTGAGGTGCCGGATGCCGGCGGCGCCGAGCGCCGCCCCGGTCACCACATGGCGCAGCATCGGCCGGCCGTCGGACATCAGCACCGCGAGGCCGAGACAGAGCGCCGCGAGCAGCGGCACGATCCGGCCGGGCATCCCACCCGGGTGCCCGGCGTCAGCCACCGGCCAGGCCAGCAGGACCAGCGACGCGAGCACAGCGGCGTCTTCGACACCGAGCCGTACCCGGTCCAACAGAGCGTTGCGACCCACGATCCACCTCCGGCGAGACACATCGGTCCCGCGCGAAGCCAGATGAGTTATCCGGCCAGCCAATCGGCGAGCACGCCGATCTCTGCCTCCGGCAGCGCGCTCGCCAGCGCTTTCACCACCTCGGGCCGCTCACGCACCGCCCGGTGCGGCGAGACCAGGGCAAGACCGCTCCAGGCCCGATCATCCCCACGATCACGATCAAGACATTCCTCGTACGCGTTCTCCGCGGCCCCGTGCTCCCCGCGCAAGCAGGCACGATCCGCGGCCGCAGCGCGACCGCCGGGCGTGAGCACGGGGTCACTCTCACCCCGTCCCGCGTCCCCCCTGGCCAGCGTCCGCGCCAGCCGCACCCGGGGGCTGTTCTCCAGTGCCCGCCCCGGCGCCGCGGTCGGCACCGACCGCACCCGCACCGGCGGCTGGCCCGCCCGCCAGGCCGCCGCGAGCGCGGCCACGTCCTCGGCCGCGACGGTCAGGTTCCGCAGCCGCCAGCGCACCCGGTGGTCGGCGCCGGCCAGCCCGGCGAGCCGCGCGACCTCCGGTTCGACGGCGTCCGCCAGCCACGGCCGGGCCTCGTCGGCGAGCGCGGTCACGAACCGCGTCCCGGCGGCCGTCAGGTGCCCGCCGGCGAGCAGCCCTTCAGCGGCCGCCATCACCGCCTCCCGCCACCTGGCGAACTCGAACCCCGCCACCCCACCCACCGCGCCGGCCACGCGGGCGTCCGGGGCTTCGGCACGCCAGAAGCGGGTTACGGCGAGGTAGGCGTAGGCGCCGTGGAGGATGCCGAGAGGCGGGCGCGGATCGTCGCGCCACGGGGAGTAACCGGGGGCCCCGCCGGGCTGGACCAGGTCGAAGAGCTGATGGACGGCGTTGAGGACGCTGTGCTGGACCTCGTGCAGCAGGCCCACGGCCAGCGCGGTGCCGTCCGCGGGTGGGGACATGGCCACCGCGCCGAAGGCTTCGGCCGAGGTGGCGCTGATCCCCTCGGCTGCGGGATCGGGGCGCACCGGGACGATCACCCGAAGGACGGCGGCCATCGTCTCCGCCGCGGGGCGGTGGCGGGTCACCAGGATGCGCCAGGCGTCGTCCAGGCAGCGCTGCCAGTGGGCGAGCTCGCTGCCGGAGAGCGGGCCGGCCGGAGTGAGGCCGAGCAGGTGGCGCAGCGGATCGGCGTCGTCCACCCGTACGGTCAGAGTGAGATCAGCGCAGGTGGTGTGCAGAGAGTGACCACCGGGCCGGGGTCCGTCGGCGCTCGCGCCGTCGCGCAGGGTGTGCGCGGCCCACAGGCCGGTCATCGGGTCGGCGATCAGCCGGCGGGCCTCGTCGGGGTCCGCGGCGGTGAGCCGCGCGAACCAGGCCGGGGCCTCGGGCTGCGCGCGCCGGATCTCGCGAAGCAGCAGCAGGTGGCGGCTGAGCTGGGCCCGGCGCAGTGTGCCGAGCGTGTCGGCGTCGGGACGGCCGGCGCCGAGTGCGGCGAGGGCGCTGTCGGTGAGCCGGAAGGTACGCGGGGACATCAGGGGCGGCTCCGGGCGGTCAGACCGCGGAGTTGAACCCGGCGATCGGTTCGCCGGGCCGGGTCAGGTCGTCGGTGAGCCGGCGCAGGGCGCGGGACAGGGTCGAGTCGTCGCGGTCCACGAGTTCAGCGAGGGAGGCGTCGGCAAGATCGATCATCACGGATCGCCACTCCGTCGGCTTCTCCACACCGTCGTGGCCTGCGTCCACGGGACCCCCTCCAGTGCCGGCACGGTATCGGTCGATGCGTTGCCTGCAGGTTACGGCGGTCGTCGGGTCGGGTGACCGGCGGGAGTCTCGACGGTGGGTGTTCGCACACAGTTGCGTAGGCGTGATCTGATGGGACTTGACCGCCGCAAGTCGGTAACGGAGGGCAAATAGTGCTGGGTGGAGAGCCAGGCGCCGGTGACGGCGTGATGGAGGCCTCGGTGGCCGTGACGGCCGGAGCGGGGGAGGAGCCGGATGAGCCGGTGATGCCCGCGCCGCCGTTCCCGACCTTCCAGAACACTCCCACGCTGCCACACCAGGCGCCGGGCAACGGTTACGAGAGCGGGCGGGACAGTCGTGCACGGTGAACCGAGTCCCTCACTGCCGCGGCGCGGTCCGGCGCCGCCGGTGGACCGGATGAGCAACACGGAGCTGGCCCGCATGGTCGAGGCCGAGCATCCGTACCGGGGGAAGGCGCTCTTCGAGCTCTGCGACCGGCTGTCGACCGACGACGACGCGGTCACCAAGGTCGGCATGCTGTCCCGGTTGCCGTCACTGCGCCGGGCCCGGCTGTTCGACCGGGTGTCGCTGGCCTGGTCGGCGATCATCGCGCTGCTGGCGGCCGAGACGGCGGCCGCGCGCGAGGAGGCGTACGCGGCGTTCCGCGCCCTCGACCCGAGCGAGCAGCAGGACATGCTGGACTACCTGGAGGTCGGTGCGATCGAGGAGGCCCACCCGCGCATCACGTGAGCGGGCCCCCAGCTGGTGATCAGGCTTCGACGCGGACGTCTCTGCGGAAGGCGACCCGGTCGCGCACCGCGGAGGCGTCCGGCTTCGGGTCGGGGTAGTACCAGGCGGCGTCCGCGGCGGTGTGCCCGTCGGCGCGCAGCGAGTAATAGGACGCCTTGCCTTTCCAGGGGCAGACGGTGTGCGTCTCGGACGGCACGAGGACGTCGTCGCGCACACTCGTGCGGGGGAAGTAGGTGTTGCCCTCGACAATCACCGTGTCGTCGCTTTCGGCGATCACTTCGTCGTTCCAGATGGCCTTCGGCATGCCTTCGAACGTAGCGCGCTGCGGCGTTTGTGTCTGATACGTGCGCTTTATTCACCTCTCGTGGGTGAAACGCGGACAGTAGCCCCGGCGCACTGGCTCGAGGCTGTATGAAGATCTACAGTGGTTTTCGCTTCCCCCACGAGAACGGCTTCCATGCAGAGCAACCGGCTCGACCAGCTGCGTGGCCCCGGGCGGGCCAAACGGCACAACGCGCGCACGATCGCCGCGCTGACCGGCAACCCGGGCTGCGACCGCCGCGCGGTGCTCGACGCGGCCGGGATCGACAAGGTCAAGCTCGCCGAGCGGGTCGGCTTCCCGGGCAGCTTCGGGCAGTCCCGTTTCGCGCTCTCCCGGGGCAACGCGTTCGAGGCGATGCTCAAGGCCGACGACTGCGCGCTGCTGCGGTCGGTGCTCGGTGCGGCCTCGGAGAGTTATCAGGACCTGGGGGCCGACTCCGACGACACTCTCGGGGCCCGGCACGACCGTACGGTCACACTGCTGGCCGGCGCCGAAGCCGCGTTGATCGACCACCCGCTGCTCACGCTCGACGTGGCCGGGCAGACGGTCTACCTGGAGCCCGACCTGATCGCGTACGCGCATCGGGGCCGCCTGCAGGTGGTCGAGATCAAATCGTTCGCGATCGTGGACGGGCAGGCGGACAGCGCCAAGGTCTCCGCCGCCGCCGTGCAGGCGGCCGTCTACGTGCTCGCCCTGCGCTCGCTGCTGGAGAGCCTGGGCCAGGACCCCTCGCTGGTCGACCACGAGGTGGTGCTGGTCTGCCCGGAGAACTTCTCGCTCAGCCCGGTCGCGGTGCGGCTGGACGTCCGCAAGCAGCTGTCCACCCTGCGCCGCCAGCTGTCCCGGCTCGCCTCGGTGTCCTCGCTGATCGACGCCCTCCCGGCCGGGATCAGCTTCGACCTGACGTTGCCGGCCGAGGAACTGACCGTCGCCCTCGGTCACATCCAGCCGCGGTACGCGCCGGAGTGCCTGTCCGCCTGCGAGCTCTCGGTCTACTGCCGGGACGAGGCGGCCGGCAGCACCGCGGCGCTGGGCCGGACCGTCCGGGAAGCGCTCGGCGGCGTCGACACCGTCGACGAGGTGCTGGCCCTGGCCGACGGCAGCCGGCAGCCGACCGAGGAGCAGACCGAGGCGGCCGCCCTGCTGCGCAACGCCCTGCGATTGCGGGCCGAGGCCCTGTCTTGAGCACCCTCACCGCGCTGGCGCGAGCCCAGGCGGTGGTTTCCGGCCGCGCCCAGCCGATCGCCACGGTCCGGCACCTGCACGTGCACGAGCACCCGCTGGTGCTGATCCCGCTCGCGATGGCCGGGGAGGCGAACGCCCCGCTGGCCGCGATGGTCGGCACCGGCCGCTCCGATCCGCACCTGCTGGTCGTGACCCAGCCGCGCAACCGCGACGACCGGTTCGCCTTCTTCGCCGCGCTGGCCGAGCAGGTCGTGCCGTACCTGGACTCGTTCGCCACCGAGACCGAGGACGTGCCGGTGGACCGCGGCCGGGACGTGCGCCAGCGATATCGGGACGCGCCGCAGCTGTGGGTGCCGAACCCGGCCGGTGTCGACTTCCTCCGGCTGCTCGGCCGGTCCACCCGGTTCCGCACCACCGACGGCGATTACCCGGTGCCGGCCGGCGTGCCACTGCTCGGCCGCTGGCTGACGTTCTTCGCCAACACCGCCGAGATGCCCGGGTCGTGCCTGCTGCTCAACGCGGTGCAGGCGCTCGGGCTGCACTGGGCGACCGGGCAGAGCGCCGCCGAGGACGCCCAGCTCGGCGCCCAGCTGGCCTGGATCGAATCCGGCGCGGAAGCGGCCCGGGAAGCCGAGAAAGGCCCGGTCGCCGGCCCGGCCACCGACCCGGACTTCGACAACCGGGTGCTGGCACCACTCATCGAACGGTCCGCTCCGGAACTCCCGGACGTGCTGCGGGACCTGCTGCTGCCCACCTGGGAACGGATGTGGCGGGTGCTCGACCTGCTGCGGCGCCTGCCGGCCGGAGAACGGGTGGCCTCCCGATGGGACTCCGACCGGGACGCCTACACGGCGTTCGCGCAACACGTGGCCGAGGGTGGCGCACCGCAGCCCCGCCGCGACGGGGCGGTGGCCGCGGCCGCCCGGCTCCAGCGCCTGGAGAGCGCCGCCGCCCGGTACGCGGTGCAGCGCGCCTTCGACGACCCGCTGGTGCTGGCCGAGTACCGGCTCGCCGGGGCGGCCTTCGCCGGCACGGTCACCCTCGCCAACCCGGACCGGATCGACGACAGCGGCAAACGGCCGGTCCTGCGGCCACGGATCATGGTGCACACCACCGAGGAGGTCCGGGTCGAGCCGGGCACCTCACTGACCTCACCGGCGCGGCCGGCGCAGAAAGCCAAGGTCATCTCGGTGAGCCCGGACGGTGACGTGCTGCTGGAACTCTCCGGCGGGATGGGCCGCAAACTGGTCGCCGAACCGCGCAGCGTGCCCGCGGTGGGGGAGCGGCTGGTGCTGACCACGCTCAGCGAGGCGTACCGCCCCGGCGGCGCGTTCCCGGAGCCGGCCGACACGCCGTGGACCCACGGCGGGCCGCCGTCAACCGAGCCGGACCAGCAGTAACGCGATGTCGTCGGTGCGGGTCGGCGCCACCCGCAGCAGCCGGGAACACAACTCGTCGCCGGGCCGGCCGGCGTACTGCCGCAACACCGCGGACAGCCGCTCCACCCCGGTGTCGAGCAGCTGCCGCCGGTCCTCCACCAGGCCGTCGGTGTAGAGCAGCAGGGTGGAACCGGGCGGCACGTAGCGGTGCGCGGTGGACCGTGGGCCCTGGGGTGGCAGGCCGAGCAGCGGCTCCGGCGGCACCCACCACACCTGCACCCGGCCGTCCGGCAGGAGCAGCAGCGGCGGCGGGTGGCCGGCGTTGGCGAAACTCACCGCGAACCCCGACCGGGACCTGCGGATCCGGGCCAGCACGGCGGTCGCGGCGGCCGGCACCCGCAGGCCGTGCAGCGTCCGGTCCAGGGTGGTGAGCAGGGTGCCGGGGTCCTCGTCGCGGCCGTACGCATCCCCGCGCACCAGATTGCGCAGCTGGCCCATGGTGGCGGCGGCCTCGATGTCGTGCCCGGCCACGTCGCCGACCGCGACCACGACGCTGCCGTCCGGCTGGACGAACGCGTCATACCAGTCGCCGCCGACCGCGGCGCCGTCCTGCGCCGGCAGATAGCGGGCGTGCAGCTCCATGCCGGGAATCACGGGCAGCTCGGTGAGCAGGCTGTGCTGCAGCACCTCGGCCACGTGCCGCTGCTCCCGGTAGAGCCGGCTGTTCTCGATCGCCAGCCCGGCCCGGCGCCCCACCTCGGCGGCGGTCCGCTCCTCCGCCGTCGTGAACGCCGCCCGCTCGGGCTGGTTCACCAGCAGCACCGCCCCGAGCACCCGGCGCCGCACCGGCGACGTGATCGGCACGATCAGCGACGAGCCGAACCCGGCCCGCTCGGTGATCTCGGCCAGCTCGACGTCGTGCACCCGGCTCGCCAGGTCGGCCCGCACGGTGCGCTCGCTGCCGCGCACGGCCAGCAGGATCGCCCGCAGATCGGTCCGGGACCGGGTGGTCAGCTCCGGCAGCCGGGCCATGTCGTCAGCCCGGGCCGGATCGCGGTGCGTGGCCGACACCCGCGCCGGACCGGCCGGGTCGTCGGCGATCGCCACCACACACCAGTCGGCCAGCCGGGCCGTGACGATCCGGCCGAGCCGGCGCATCGCCTCGTCCACATCCATCGTCGCGGCCAGCGACTCGGTCAGCTCGGCGAACAACTCCAGCTGCTGATGCGCCGACTCGGCGGCCTGCCGGGCCTCCTCGGCCGCGGCCCGCGCGATCCGCAGGCACACCTCCGACGAGCAGGCCTCGGCCAGCTCGCTGAGCAGGGCCACCTCGCTGGGCGTCCAGACCCGCGGCTCGGTGTCGACCGCGCACAGCGCCCCGACGACCAGCCCGTCCGGGTCGGTGATCGGCGCGCCCGCGTAGGCGATCGCGCCCCGCTCCTCGATCGCCGGGTTGTCCCGCATCCGCGGATCGACCCGCACGTCCGGGACGGCGAGCAGCTCACCGTCGACCACGACGTGCCGGCTGAACGAGTGGGTCAGCGGCATCTCCCGCTCGGTGCCGGCCGGCCCGGCCCGGCCGGCGAGGAACTGTTTCTCCTCGTCGACCAGGCAGACCACGCACATCGGCGCGTCCACCAGCTTGCGCACGAGCATGGCCAGCCGATCGAACGCCTCGTCCGGCACCGGCCCGCCGGCGATGCGGCGCACCGACCGCAGGCGGGCGGGATCGGCGAGCACGCCCCGGCCGGTGTCACCGATCACGTCGCCTCGCAGCACCATCGCCCCCTGGCCGCCTCGTCCGCCAGGTTACCGGCGAGATGCGAGAGCCGGTCACCTGCCGGCGTGACCGATCATCCGTTTCCGACCGGCCGAACGGCCTAGTCCACAGTGCCTGCGGCGGTGACCTGCGGTTTCGGCTCACTCCCCGTTCCCGAAGGCCGCTCGGCGGTCAGCGGCGTGCCGCCCGCGGCCTTACAGCCTGCCTCCCACAGCTTGTCGCCTGCGGCCCTGCCGCCTGCGGTCTTGTCACTTGCCACCTGCCGCTTGCGGCCTTATCGCCTGCGGCCTTGTCGTCTGCGGTCAGCAGCCTTGCCGCCAGCGGCTTGTCGCCGTGGCCGTGGCCGGCGGCTATGCGGCGTCGCGTGGCAGGCGGTCGAAGGGCTGGCGGCGGCCCGCGGTCAACCCGGAACGGATCGTGCCGCGGATCTCCGCAGTGCCCAGCCCGGCATGGCGGGCCGCGGCCGTCAGTTCCCAGCGCACGGTCGCCGCGTCCAGCAGCCCGGCCCCGACGAACCGGCCGAGAGCGAACGCCGCCCGGTTCAGCGTGTCGTTGCGGGTGCCCACCACGGCGCGGGCCACTCGGTCGGCCTCGGCGTCGAGCGCTGCCTCCGCGTACCGATCGGGGTGGGCGACGGGATGGTCCCGCAGAGCCGGCGGCGGGCCTTCGATCAGCGCCCGCAGCGGCGCCGGGCTGGCCGGCAGGCCGCCCGTGGGGCGCCGCAGCCAGACATAGTCGGCCCCCGTCGCGTGCCTCGACGGCGGCGCCAGCACATAGCCGCCGGAGCCGCGCCAGTCGAGACCGGGCAGCAGGCCGACCCGGTTGCCGAAACCGGTGGGGTGGAACCAGAGGTGGCGGCCGCCCCCGCCGGTGCGCACCTGCGGACCGGGCGGCACGTCGTCGCCGAGCAGGTGGCGCAGCCCGTGCCAGCCCTCCGCGGAGTCGATGTCGGCCACATCCATCACGACGCCGGTGCGCAGGCCGACATTCGCCCGGGGCCAGTGGAACCACCAGAGCCTGATCTGACGGGGGTCGGTGGTGGCCTCGGTCAGCCCGTGCCGGAGACGGGGATGTTTGCCGGGACGGTCGCATCGGGCTCCTCGGACGCAGGAACAAACGCCACCCTGGTCAGGCGTGTGCACCGGCAGGACCGGGATGCCGTGCCGGGCGTACGCGAGGGCAGCCGTGAGCGACATTAGAACAACCGTACGACACTTTTACGGTCCCGGCAGCGTCCGCAGGACATGCGAGATGTGGTGTGACGTGCTCCAGGCGATCCAGCTCGCCGAGCTGCCGCCGCCCCGCGCGGTGCGGGCCCGGCGGGCGATCTCGGCGTCACCCCACGAGAAGCGGGCACCGTCCGCCGGCCACTGCGGCGACCCCACCAGCGTGCGGCAGAGGTCGTGGCATCGGTCGTCGCTGCGCCCGCCCCGCCGCGCCCACCGGTAGATCCACCACTCCTGCTCCGCGGTGTATCGCAGCGTGGGCAGCTGCCGGTGGTGCTGCACGCCGTGTCGCCGCACCGGGGACGTCACGCCGTAGTCGGCGTACTCCAGATCCGGTTCGCGCAGCTGTGCCCAGACCCGGGCGTCCAGCCGGCCCACCGGCACCGGGCGGTCGGTGGGCAGATCGTCGAGGTTCGGTGGCATGGCGCCGGACGCCACGCTCACCGACCGCCACGGTGAGCTCTTCGCCCAGCGGATCACCCGCCGGGCGCGTTCCACCACGGCGTCGGCGTGCGCGGCGCACGCCGTCTCGGCCAGGTCGATCAGCAGGTCGATCTCGTCCGGGTCGAGCGCGGTGGCGCCCAGCACCCGATCGACGACGGCGTTGGCCTCGGCCGGGTTGCCGGCGTCGGCGTGCGGCTGGAACCGGAGAACCGCACCCCGCAGGTGCATGCGGGCCGCCAGCCCGTGCGCGACCAGCTGTCGGCGGCTCTCGTGCGGCCGGAGCACCGGAACCATCGCGATGCCGAGGTTGGTCAGCTGCTCGGCGAACGACAGTGGCCTCGGCTCGGGCAGATTGCCGAAGTCCAGCGCGATCGCGGCGGCACGGGGCCGCAGCTCTCGGAGCAGCGGAAGAGCGCTGTCGCCCGGCTCCAGCTCGAGGATGGGTGCGACCCGGCAGGCGTCGTCGTCGGACAGATGGGCCAGCGCGGCCAGCTCGCCGCGACGCGGCCGCAGAATCGGGCGATAGACCCGGTCACGCTCCATTGTTCAACAATGTTACGCACGGTATAAATGCGCAAGTATCGATTGATTTGCCTCCCATCCGTCCGGGAACTTGACCGGCACGTTGATGTGCATCGGCTCGGTGGAGGGGTGGGCGTCCAGCAGTTCGGCGATCCCGGCGCGGGCCACCACCACGCAGGAGTGCCGGTGCCGGGAGGTGAGCACGCAGAGCCGCCCGGACTCCAGGTGGAAGGCGGTGGCGTCGCGCCGCCCGGAGAGTGGGTGCAGCACGACGGTCAAGTCGTACTCCCGGCCCTGCAGCCGGTTGGCGGTGTCGACGGTGACGTCGGCCGCCTCCGGTGGCAGCAGCGCGCGGATCGTCGCGACCTGGTCACGGTGGGCGGCGCCGATGGCGATCCGGTCGGCAGTGAGTGGACCGGACCCGGCCTCGGACGACGCCTCTCCGGCCCGGGCCAGGGCGCGGCCGGCCAGGGCGGCGCAGGCGGCTGCGGCCTCGGCGTCGGTCCGCAGGGTGAAGCGGGCCGGCAGCTCGTGCAGCCCCCACCCGGTCGCGGCTGCGGTGTCCAGCACCTCGTCCAGCGCGTGCTCCGCCTTCCGGTGGAAGGCGAGCGTGCGGTCGGCCGGGCCGGTGCCGGAGCGGAACCCGGTGAACGGGTAGAACGCCTCGGCGACGACCGGTGCCGCCGAGGCGGGCAGACGCCAGGAGACCGGCAGCCGGTGCACGGGCAACTCGGGATTGTGCCGCAGCAGCACCGCGACCGCGCTCTGCATCGGATCCCAGGACAGGCCGGTCCACCGGTCGACCTCGACGGTGGAGAACGGGTCGAGCTGACCGGGGTCGCCGACGAAGAGCGCGCGCTCGAAGCGCGGCGCGACGCGCAGCAGCGCGTCGGACCGCATCTGGTACGCCTCGTCGACGATCGCCCACGGCCAGGTGCCCTCGCTGACCGTGGCCCACTTGGCGGCCGTGCCGATCGTGACCGCGGGGGAGCCGAGATCGGCGACCTTGGCCGCCACCCGGCAGGCCGGATGCGCCCGGACCCGGGCGGACGGCTCGTAGTCGACCGCTGACAGCCGGCCCACCGTGACCTCGGGTGAGCGCGTGCCGAGCCGGTCGATCAGGTCGTCCACCTGCTCGTTGGTCTGCGCCACGATCATCAACGGCTCGCCGGAGGCGGCCACCTCGCCGGCCGCCCGCACGACCAGCGTCGACTTGCCGGCCCCGGGTGGCGAATCCACCACCACGCCGCGATGCCGGCCGGAGCCGAGATCGCTGAGCACCGCGGAGATGACGGAGGCGGCCTCCTCGGCCGGGCTGACGAGCGCGTTCGAACTCACCCGGGCACCGTAGCGCCCACCCCCGACAGAAACGCAGCGTCACGTTTGCGACACGTCCAGTGGGTAGGCTGCCCTCCATCATGGATCACGTGGAATGGATGTGGCCGGCCGTCGAGTTGGCCGCACTGCGGCTCGGGCGGCGGCTCGGCGTCCCCGTTCCGGCATCGCAGCCGCACCGCTGGTCGTTCGTGCACATCGTTCCCAGCGTCGGTCCCGACGACGAGGCGGCGATCCGCGCGGGCCGGGTGCACAGCGACACCGGCCGCAGCTTCCGGGTGGTGCACTGGGAGTTCGAGGCCGACCGGCTGGAGGGGTACGACCACGATCTCGGCCACGTCCGGGTGCGCCACGCGGAAGCCGCTGACGAGGCCGAACTCCTCGCTGTGCTGCGCGAATGGCGACTCCCGCCGACCGGATTCCGCTGTTCCTGGGACGCCGTCGGCCCGGTCTGAGCGAGTTATCCACAGGCCTCTCCGTGATCTTGTGGATGTCACTAGCGTGAGGCGCGCGTACTCGCGACGGTGAATGGAGGCGGTCATGTTCGACGCGCGGGACCTGGACGAGGCCGAGCGCTGGATCGACAACTGGCAGAACGCCATCGAGGTCCGGGCTGGGCGGGCGCGGGAGCTGTCGGCCCGGTTGGAGCAGCTGACGCGGACCGCGCGGAGTCCTGACGGGCTGGTGACCGTGAGCGTCGGGGCCACCGGCGACCTGCTCGGGCTGGAGCTCGGCGAGGGCATCCGGCAGCGGCCGGCCACGACCACCGCGCGGGAGATCCTGACCACGCTGAGCGCCGCCCGTGCCGCGCTCACCGACGCGGTCGCGGCGGAGACCGAGGCGACGCTGGGCGCTGGCACAGCGACCGGGCGGGCCGTCGTCGAGTCGTTCGCCGCGCGTTACCGGGCGCCGGGAGCGAGCCGTGGCTGATCACCAGCAGCAGGTCCGGGTCCGCCACACCGACCTGCTGGCGCACGCCGGCGCGGTGGAGGGGATCAGCGATCAGATCACCGCGGTGGCCCGGGCCGGTCAGGCGGTGCGGGCCGGGCCGGAGGCGTTCGGGCGGCTCTGCACGATCGTGCCGGCCGCGCTCGGCGTGCTGCAGGATCTGCTGGTCGGCGGTATCCGGTCAGCCGCGGCGGCGATGCACGACACCGGCGGCCGGTTGCGGGCGACCGCCGAGGCGTACGAGTCGGCCGACCACCGTCGTGCCACGGCCTTCCACACCGTCCCGGGCCGGCGATGACAGCCCCGGTCAGTGACTGGGCCGGGATCGGGATCGCGGAGGAGATCGATGCGGTCGCGGCCGCGGTCAGCAGCCGGAGCTGGATCGACGGGACGATCAGCGGCGCCGGCGCCGCCCTCGACGGGATGTCCCTGGCGATGGATCCGGTCGGAGGCCTGCTTCAGTACGGGATCGCCTGGCTGATCGAGCATGTCGAGCCGCTGGCTGACAGTCTCGACAAACTGGCCGGTGACGCTGCCGTGATCGCCGCGCAGGCCCAGATCTGGCGGACCGCGGCCGCTGATCTGGTTACCGAGGCGGAGAGCCTGGGCCGGGCCGCCGTCGGAGACGTCTCCGGGTGGAGCGGGCCGGCCGGCGACGCCTACCGGCTCTGGGCGGGGCGACAGGAGCAGGCACTGCGAGCCCTCGGGACCGGCTCGGGCGCGATGGCCGCGATCACCGAGGGCAGCGGGGGCCTGATCGGCGCGGTCCGGATCATGGTGCGCGATGCGGTGGCCGCCGTGGTTGCTCGCCTGATCGTCTATGCGGGCGAGCTGATCATCACGGCGGGCGTTGCCACCCCGCTGGTGGTCGGGCAGGTGGCCGCGCTGTGCGCCTCCTGGTCGGCCAAGATCGCGGGATGGCTGCGGGGTTTGCTTGCCAGCCTGCGGCGGCTGCTCGACGAGAGCGAGCACCTCGGTGGGCTGGTCGGCTCACTCAGTGACCACCTGCGCCCGGCGGCCAAGGCCGGCACCGACGAGACGCCCAGCGGCGGCGGCACGCCCGCGACAACTGCCGCCGACCCGCCCGCCGCTGCGGCCGGTAGTTCGCCCGCGGCTGCTGCCGGTGCTTCGCCTGCGGCTGCTAGCGGCGGCTCGCCCGCGACGGCTACCGGTGGCTCGCCCGCGGCTGCGGCCGGTGGCTCTCCTTCGGCTGCTATCGGTGGCGCGCCTGCGGCTGCGGCCGGTGGCTCACCTGTGGCTGCGGCTGGTGGCTCGCCTGCGGCTGCGGCAGACGGCTCGCCTGTGGCTGCGGCGGACGGCTCGCCTGCGGCTGCAGTCGGTGGTCCGCCTGAGAACGCCGCAGCTGGCACGGCTCCTGCCGGCGCGGCAGATGTGCGCGCCGCCGGGGAACGCGCTGTGGGCGGTGACGTTGGGATGGCGGCTGATGCCGGATCCGGCGAACCGTCCGGCCCCGGTCTCGCGGGCCGGCCTCCGGACAGCCCCGACTTTGACCCCGGCCGGGACCGGGCGACGCTGGGTGACGGGTTCCAGCCCGGTGTCGTCCACGACCCTGAGCAGCGCTTCGAGCCGAAGGAACGGGCCATCGCCGACCGCCTGGCCGGCGACGGAGCGATGGTTCATCCGCGGCAGCGCATCGACGACGTGCGCGGGCTGACGAACCCGGACGCCATGGTGCGGATCGCGGCCGACGACGCCGGGACGGTGACCGAGTTTAAGACGCCGGAGAGTTCCAGCAGCGGCAGCGTCCGCGCGAACATCCTCGCGGCCGGCAAGCAGGTCGCCTCGCACGGCGGCGGCGACGTGGTGATCGACGGGCGGGCTGCCGGGCTGAGCGAGGAAACGGCACGGCAGGGCTATGCCCGGGCAGCCGGGCATGCCCGCGAGCACGGTTCGGCGATGCCGGAGCGTGTCCGTGTGATCCTGAGCGATGGAACGATCCTCGAGTTCCCGTAACCGAGAGGGCCAACACCGTTGTCCACTCAAGAGCACGTCTACCTCTACTCGCCGCGCAAGCCCGCGGAGCTGGCCGGCGAACTGGCGTCCACGATCAAGATGCGGATCGTGGACGGTGAACGCGGTGAGACATTCCTGAGCCGACCACTGCCTGACGGCTCCGGCGACGTCGGCGGCGAATTGCACCGCAACGACCTGGCCGACCCCGACTCGTTCGCCGGAGCGTTCGCCTTGGTCCTCGACGTCGGCGTCACCGGCGGCGACCGGGATCAGCAGATCGCCGAGGCTCGCAAGCTGTTCACCGATTTGAGCGAGAGCAACCTGGTGGCGGCCGCACTCGTGCGTGGTCACGACTTCCTCATCGGCTTCACCAGCCCGTCGACCGGCCTCATCTGGTTGCCGGAAGGCATCACTCCCTACGCTGAGGATCGTGACGTCTGGCTGCCATTGACCGCACATCTGGCCTGATCCACACAATGGCGGAAATCCGAGGGCGGTGAGCTGTGACCACTCATGTTTCCCTGCCGACCGAAACGGCGAACACGAGCCGGCCCTGAGCTCGCGGAGGCGGACCTGGCCTGCCCGGACCGCATCGATCACTGATCAGCTCGAATGTCTAATGTGCGCGCTGCGTGAGTACGCGACATTCTTCAACGATGTCGCGACCCAACCCGACCCGCAATCGAATACCGGGCCTATAGGCTCGCGGCTCTTTATTCGCCAAGGTGATTGATGCGTAGCCAAGCTGTTTCTGGCGAAGAAACCTTTGGAGCTGAACCGTGCCCGCAGTGGCCGTTTGGCCGCACGATAAGAACACCGCCTCTATATAGGTGTGGACGGCAAGCCGTTGCATCATCGCCGCCGTCTTTGAAGGGTATGCCGACCAGTGAGTAGGCGAGGCGGCCGATCAGTGCGGGGCGGTGGTGTCGGTGTGCGCGAAGTCGCTGATCAGCGCGGGCGGCAGTGCCGGTGTCGGGGCGAAATCGCCGGTCAAAGTAGGCAGCGGCGCCGGTGTGCGGCGAATCCGGCCAGTCAGTACTAGTAGCGGTGCTGGTGGGCGAATCTCGCCGCTCGGGATGGGTGGCGGTGCCGGTGTGGGGCGGATTCCGCCGGTCAGTACTGGTAGCGGTGCTATGGGGCGAATCTCGCCGCTCGGGGGTGGGGTCGCGGTGCCGGTGTCGGGCGGGTTCCGCCGAGCAGCGCGGGCAGCGGTGCCGGTGAGGCGGATCCGGCCGATCAGCGCAAGCGGCCGTGTCGGTGAGGGTGAATGTTGCGGGTCAGTGCCGAGGATTGGACGCCGTGCCCCCGGCAGCGGGCCGCATTGCTGCGGGCGGCGGCCCGGCAACGGAGGCAGTCGCCGCAACCATCTCGATCAAGCCAAGGCGTCCCCCGCGCGGAGAGCGTTTGCACGCGACGACCGGCCCGCTGGGTGGGAACTGACAACTATCCGACAGTTGCCCTGTCGGTACGGATGTGGTGATCATGGCCCCGGCGGAACTCCGCCCCCATGGCCCTGATCATGCTGCAAGCCTTCCGGGCGCATGCAACCGCTTCGGAACACCGCCACCCGTCACCGCCGCCTCGGTATAAACGATCACTGCTGGCCCAGCAGCGCAGGTGATGCCTCATTTGATCAAGCTGCGTGAAACGATGTTTGCTTCGATGTCACTGCCCGGAAATAACTCTCGGCTTCAATATCGGGTACGGGTGAAAAGCGAAACCGATCTGCAACTTGCGCGTGCGGTTCGCCGCGCAAGTTGCAGGTTTCGTCGCTCTGCGCCCAGTGGCTCCGTCGTCGTGGCTAACCATTGATCGACGCACGCACTTTCATTCACGGATGTTTTTAATGATCTCGGAACATCCCCCTTCCAGTCGATCATTGGAAGTGCAACTCTTCTAGCCAGCAGTGACGTCAGTAACACGGACGGTGGTGGTAGGGAATGCGCCCAGACGTTCTCGTTGGTCCGAGTGATTGGCTGATCGAGCAGTTCGGCGACAAGGTTGCCGACGAGCTGTGGACCCGGGTGCCCGAGGCCTTGAGCACCGCGATAGATCGCGAGGTTCACGCCCATCCGGTCATGACCCAGACCATGGAACGTGTCCTTGCGAATCCCCGGTGGCCCCTGCCGTATGAGGAACTTGTCCTGTTCCTCGGCACCCTCCCGGGCGCGGAGATCATCAGCGTTCCCCGCTCGGTCTACCAGTTGGTCCTGATCAACGGGCATGTGGTCGTGCCGTGGTGCTACGGCCAGTCCGCCCGGATCTCGATGCGCGATGCCGAGGTCGGCCGCTCCTTCGGCCGGCTCGCCCGCGAGCTGCTGCGCCGCTTCGGCCCGCCGTGGCGCCGCTCCCCGGTCGAGGCCCCGCTGCCGCTGGATGCTGTCGACGAGCGCGAGGTCGCCAAGATCTGCGCCGCGATCGCCCAGATCGCACCGAAACCCGAGGTCGTCATCGCCGGCTATGCCGGCGCCCCCAACCTCGGCCTGCTCCGCGCCTGCCTCGGCGAGGTCAAGTCGACCGACAACGGCACGCTCAACTGGAGCCACCTGGACGACCTGCCGCTGCCGCCGCCGGTGATCCCGCGCCCGCGCCGCATGCAGTTCCCCTGACGCAAGCTTTCCTTATCTCTTGCGCTCCCTTTTCGGTACGGGGTGAGCGCCCCGCCCCGAGCTCCCTTTCGGTACGGGGCGAGCACCCCGCCCCGAGCTCCCTGTCGGTACGGGTGAGCGCCCCGCCCCGAGCTCCCTGTCGGTACGGGGTGAGCACCCCGCCCCGAGCTCCCTGTCGGTACGGGGTGAGCGCCCCGCCCCGAGATCCCCTCGTTCCGGCTCGCCGTGTCGTGCCGGCCGCAGCTCCCCGTTGCTCCATCCGCTGCTGCGGCACAGTTGATGGTCAACGGCGAACCGCACGGGGTAGGGGACCGGAATGACCGACAACACGTCCTCCGCTGGGGCCGGCGCCGACCGGCTCCTCGGATCGAGCAAGGGTGTCGCCCTCGATCGAGCCGCAGGCGGCCAGGCTTCCGGCATGGCCGTCAGCGCTTCCGCAGGCGGTGCCGACGTGGTCAACACCGTCATGGACGAGGGCGAACAGGTCGGCCGCCAGGGCCGAATCCTGGGTGGTTCTCAGGTCGAGGACTTCGGCGGTGTCGCCCACGGCCAGGCATCCCGAGCTGCCGAGACGACCGATCCCATCGGGGCAGCCGGTAGCCGCAAGACCGACGTCAGCGTCACCACCGGGTTCGGTGGCGGTGGCGCTTCCAGCCTCGGCTCGGACATCCCTGCACCTAGCGCCACACCGCGTCCGGGTGCAAGTGATCGTCGAGACGCACCGGCACACCGGGCCGATGGCGGGGACTCCCCGAAGCCGGGTGGGAACGCCGTCCCCGGCGGGGATATAGCCCGAACCCTCAATGTGGCCGGCTCCTCCGAGGGCGCGGCTGCCAGCGGTTCGGCAGGAGCGGGACATGCCTCATTCGTCGTGACGGGCGGCGGCCGCGGCATCGGCCGAGCCATCGTGGAGCGACTGGCCGCCACTGGCGCGGTTGTGGCGGTCCTGGAGTTCGATCCCGCCGCGCTCGACTGGTTGGAGCACCACCCGGCCGCGGCACGTCTCATCCCGGTGGCCGGCGACGCCGCTGACGAGAAGGTCGCTGAGCAGGCCGCCCAGGCAGCCGCGGCGGCCGCGCCGTTGCGTGGCTGGGTCAACAACGCCGCGGTCTTTCGCGATGCCCGGTTGCATGCGGCACCGGACGAGGCCGGCGCGCTGATCCGAAGCAACCTCGACCCGGTCCTGACCGGCTGTGCGGTGGCGCTGCGGCACTTCCTGGCCGACGGAGAGGGCGCCTCGGCCGGGTATGCCATCGTCAACATCTCCTCGCACCAGGCGCAGCGTGCGGTGCGTGGGGCTCTTCCTTACTCCACCGCCAAGGCCGCCGTCGAAGGGCTGACCCGGGCGCTCGCGGTCGACTACGGACCCCACGGGGTACGGGTGAACGCCCTGGCACTGGGCTCGATCGCCACGGAACGTTCGGATGCGCACCTGGCCGGACTCCCCGAAGACGGGAGGCAGCGATTCACCGAGGAGATCCGCCGCTTGCAGCCACTCGGCCGGATGGGCCGCCCCGACGAGGTCGCCGAGGTGGTGGCCTTCCTGCTCTCCAGCGCGGCGAGCTTCGTCAACGGCGCCGTCATCCCGGTGGACGGCGGCCGTGCCGCCCTCGGCCGCGACCCCGAGGAAGCCTGACCCCGCCGACCACGATCAAGGAAGGCACCACACCCATGTGAGCCGTCCCGGATAGCCGAAGCCGGGTACCGGGTGATGCGCAAGCTGGTCCAGGCCAAGAGGCTGGTGGCTCAAGCTGAGGCAGGCCGAAGTCATGGCTAATCAAGGCGGAGGCCGGGACAGAGCAGGAGGGCGCGACCAGCGAAGGCATGACAGGGGCGACCACAGGCCGGTTCGCGCACGCGCGCGATCGACGGGACGCCCTAGACTTCTTGAGATGGCTGAGCAGCGGGAGTCGCCCACGACGATCCGGGATCGGGCCGTGGCGGTGGCCGACTATCTGCTGGCCGTGCGGGCGCAGATGGACCGCCCGGCACGCACCGTCCCCTCCGACGCCCACTGGCTCGACGCGCTGCCGCAGCACCCGGACTGCCAGGCCGGTCCGGGAGCCGACGGCACCTCCTGGCTTCGCGTCGGCCGCCCCGACCTTCCGCCTCCGGCGTCGGTGCCGGCCGCGCTGCGTCGCCGCCTGCGCGGCGAGATCACCGCTTCCGACGAACCCGTCGCCGACACCGGCAGGCCTGTCGACGGCGCGAGAAGCGGCACCGGCGGGCCTGTCGACGGCGCGAGAAGCGGCACCGGCGGGCCTGTCGACGGCGCGAGAAGCGGCACCGGCAGGCCTGTCGACGGCGCGAGAGGCGACACGGGGGGCGCCGACAAGCGCATCGACGGCGACCGAAGCGGTGCCGGCAGGCACGTCGATGGCGACAGAAGCGACGCCGGGCAGATCGCCAGCCGTGCGGAAAGCAGCGACGCCAGGAGCGCAGGCAGCGCGGAAAGTGCCGCCCAGCAGAGCCCAGGCCCCGAGGAAAGTCCGCCCACCAACCGCGCACGCGGTGCGGAAAGTCGCCCCAGCCGGAACGCCGGCAGCGAGGGAACCACCGACGATTTCGAACGCTGGCGCGAAGAGATCTGGCGCCCCTGGTCGCAGGCGACCGCCGCCGCCGAGCAGACCCGCGATCTGCACCGCCGGCTCTTCGACCGGATGCACCAGCTCGACATGTCCGTCGCCACCACCGAGCTGGTCTGGGGCCACGGCATCCTGGAGACCGTCATCGGCGGCAACCGTGTCCGCTACCCCTTGATCGCCACTCCGGTGCTGATCGAGTACGACCCGGACCGCGCCCTGATCAGCGTCTCCCCGGCCGGCCCCTCCCGCCTGCAGGCCGAGGTCCTCAGCGGCCTCGACGAGCGCTACCTCAATCAGCTGGTCGCCCTCGCCGGCCCGGGCGGCGTCGTCGAGGTGGACCTGTGGAACGACTTCGAGCGCCGCGAGTTCTTCGAACGGGCCCTCACCCGGCTCGGCCACGACCGGGTCATCCTCGACCCCGCCGAGAAGTCCGACGCCGAGGCCGCGATCCGCGACACCGCCGTGCTGTTCGCCCGGCCCCGCCAGCGTCACCTGCGCGGCTTCCTGGAGAACCTGCGGGACCGGCTGACCAGCGGCGACCTCGGCGCGGTCGGTTCGCTCGCGGCCGTGGTGGCGCACGAGCCGAGCCGCCTGTCGATGCCCGACGACCAGCCGGAACGCTGGCAGCGGGTGGGCGAGCGGCTGCTCATGCCGCTGCCCACGAACGAGGCGCAGGAGTCGATCGCCCGCCGGCTCGCCCACCACCGCAACGTGGCCGTGCAGGGCCCGCCCGGCACCGGCAAGACCCACACCATCCGCAACCTGATCTGCCATCTGATGGCGAACGGCAAGCGGGTTCTGGTGGTCGCGCAGAAGGAGGAGCCGCTGCGTGTGCTCCGGGACGGCCTGCCGGAGGAGGTGCAGGCGCTCTGCCTGGCGGTGCTGGGCCGGACCACGGATCAGCTGGTGCAGCTGCAGCTGGCCGCCCGGGAGCTGTCCGACCGGGCGGCGACGCTGGACTCCGAGGCCGAGGCGCGCCGGGTGGATCGGCTCACCCGTACCCTCGAGGAGGCTGAGCGGGAACTCGCCGCCGCGCTCGCCGGCCTGCGGTTGATCGCCGAGAGCGAGGCCGTTTCGTACCAGATCGGTGGTGTTTCTCTGCTGCCCGCCGAGGTCGGCGCGTGGCTGCGGGAGCGCGCCGCCGCGCACGGCGGCATCCCGGACCCGGTTTCCGGGCCGCCGCCGCTGACCATCGAGGATTTCGGCACGCTGCTCAAGCTCGCCGCGCGGCTGACGCCGGAGGACCGGGTGGCCGCGATGCGGCCGTTGCCGGAGATCCAGGATCTGCCGGACGCCGCCGAGACGGCGGCGCAACGGCAGAAGAGCGCGGAGATCGAGGCGCGCCTGTCACTCTTGGCGGACCGGGGCGTCGATCTCGCAGCCGTACGCTCGGAGCGCCGCGCCGGGATGGCCGAACTCGTGGGTGACCTGCGGGAGGCGGTGTCCTGGCTGCGCCGGCGGGAGGGCACCTGGACCGACCGTCTCGGCCGCCTGCTCGACGACCCGCACTGGCGCACCATCTGGTCGGATCACGTGGCCGTCACCGAGGCGCTCTACCGGGAGCTGGCCGGGCTGGCGCGCGAGGTCACCGGGCACCGGATCGTGGTGCCGGACCCGATTCTCGCCGAGCCGAAACTGCTGCTGACCCGGCTGGGCGAGATCCGCCAGCGGTTCGCCTCGGGCAAGGGGCTGAGCCGGCTGCTGCAGGCCGGGCTGTTCCGGCTGGCCGAGGAGATCCGGGTCGACGACGAGCCGGTGCGCAGCGTCGACGACGTGGACCTGGTGATCGCCGGGGTGCGGCGCACGCAGGCCCGGCGCCGGCTCGGGGACGTCTGGGCGGAGTGGGTGGAGCGGCTGTCGATTCCGGCGCCGGCGAGCGGGTGGGGTGATCCGGAGGTGTGGGCGGGTGCGCTGCTCGCCGACGCGACCCAGTCGCTCGACTTCGATCTGCACCGGTGGCCGCCGCTGGCCGAGCGGATCGCGGTGCTCGTACCGCAGCGGGAGCTGACGCCGGACGCGGCCGGCCTGACCGAGGTCGCCGAGCTGCTGGCCGGCGCCACCGAGGTGTTCGCGCTGGACAAGGCGCAGGCGGTCGAGCGTGCGGTGGCCGAGCGGCTGGCGCTCTGGCCGGATCTGGTCGAGGCCTGGAAGAGCCTGGACGGCTGGGACGAGGCGATCGGCGAGGTGCGCCGGCTGGTGCTGTTGCAGCCGGACGTGATGCGTTTCCACGCCGCGCACGACCGGCTGGCGACGGTGGCGCCGGAGTGGGCGGCCCGGATCGCCTCCGGCGATCATCCGGTGGTCTCCGGTCAGGCCTGTCTGGAGGCCTGGGAGTGGCGGCGGGCGCAGACCTGGTTCGACGGCGTGGTCGGCGAGGTGGATCCGGCGGTGCTGTCGCGCCGGGCGGAGCGGGCCCGCGCCAAGATCCGGCGACTGACCGGCGAGCTGGTGGTCACCTCGGCGTGGCTGGAGGTGGCCCGGGCGCTGGACGACCGGCGGCGGGCGGCGCTGGCCGACTGGACCACCGCGCTGCGCAAGATCGGCAAAGGCACCGGCCGGGGCGCCGCCGCCTGGCAGGCGCACGCGCAGCGGGCGATGGAGTCGGCGGTGACCGCGGTCCCGGTCTGGGTCATGTCGGTGGACCGGGCGATCGAGCAGTTCGCCGGCGGGGCGAAGTTCGACGTGGTGATCGTCGACGAGGCGTCCCAGGCCGATCTGTTCGCGTTGCCGGTGCTGGCCCTGGCCGAGCGGGCCGTGGTGGTCGGTGACGACCAGCAGATCGGTCCGCAGCTCGGTTTCGTCGGCTCGGTCTCCGGGCTGATCCAGCGGCACCTGGACGGGGTGCCGTCGGCGGAGCATTTCGACCCGGAGTCCTCTCTCTACGATCACGCGGTGCGCCGCTCCCCGGAGCGGATCCTGCTCACCGAGCATTTCCGCTGCGTGCCGCAGATCATCGAGTTCTCGTCGCGGCACTACTACGACGGCAAGATCATGCCGTTGCGGGCGGACCGGCCGGCGCTGCCGCCGATCCAGACCGTGCACACCCCGGCCGGTGTGCGCCAGCCGCTGCCGGGTCTCGGCGACGTCAATCTGGAGGAGGCGACCGCGCTGGTCGAGCGGGTCACGAAGATCGTCGCCGACCCGCGCTACGACGGGAAGACGCTCGGCGTGATCAGCCTGCTGAGCAGCAGCGGGCAGGCGAACTACCTGCTCACCCAGTTGCGGGAGGCGATCGGAGAGGACGAGATCCAGGCGCGGCGGCTGCGGGTCGGCGACGCCTACACGTTCCAGGGCGACGAGCGGGACGTGGTGCTGATCTCGACCGTGGTGTCCGAGAACGATCCGCGGATCGCGGCTTTCACGAAGCGGGACTACCACCGTCGGATCAATGTGGCCGCCTCCCGGGCCCGGGACCAGCTCTGGATCTTCCACTCGGTCCGGCCCACCGTGCTGCTCGCCGACGACGCGAGAGCACTGCTTCTTTCGTACGCTCTCGATCTGCCTGCCGAGGCCGCCGCGGCGGACCTGGCCGCGCGCTGCGAGAGCGACTTCGAGAAAGATGTGCTGAAGCTGTTGGTGGGCCGGGGTTTCCGGCCGATTCCCCAGTTCCGGATCGGTGGCTACCGGATCGACTTCGTGCTGAACGCGCCGGACGGCCGGCGGCTCGCGATCGAGTGCGACGGGGACGCCTACCACGGTCCGGAGCAGTGGGAGAGCGACATGCGCCGGCAGTCGGTGCTGGAGCGGGTGGGCAACTGTGTCTTCGTCCGGATCCGGGGCAGCGTCTTCGCCCGGGAGCCGGAGGCGGCGATGCGACCGGTCTGGCAACGGATCGCTGAGCTGGAGATCGCCGCGGCCTGATCACTGCGTGCACGCCTTCGACTGCGGGGCGTGCATGCCCGCGGGTGCTTCCGGGTAGGAAACTGCGCAAGGTTCCAGAGGCGATACGTGCAGTAACTGTCTGTCATGGAGGCGTGGAGGCATTTCGGCGTAATTGCGGGGGAACGAGGTCATCCATTCGGTTGTTTCGTTACTCTGGATGGGCGATAATTCCCTGCTCCTGGCCTTGCCGGCGAAAACGTCAAAACTTTGACGCCTGCATCCACTGTTACTGCGGCCTGGTGACAGGTCGTAATAGGTGAGGGGAAAAGTGGCAGGGGGAGCAGCCGTGTGCAAGGGGGGAGGTGACGGCGTATGACGGTGCCCGAAGAACGGGAGCGTTGGACGCCGGCGCCACCAGCCGCGCTGCCCGAGCCCCGCCAGCCCATCGACGACCGGGCCGCCTGGTTCACCTACACCGCGGCGGGCGATCAGATCGTCTGGTCCGCGGCGCTCTCCGCGATGATCGGCCGGCCGCCGGCGGAGAAGGAGATGACCCGGCAGATCCTGTCGCGTTACGTGCACCGCGACGACCACGCGAAGGCGCTCGGCTCGATCACGGACGCGTGGACCAGCCGCAACACCGTGTACACGACGGTGCGGCTGATGCGTACCGATGGTGGCTGGTTCGACGTGGACTGCCGCCTCGAACCGATGATGAGCCCCGACGGGACGGTTCGCGGCATCCGCGGCACGGTCCGCGACGTCTCCTCGCGCGAGCGGGCCCGCCGGGAGTCGGCGCGGCTCACCCGGCGCGGCGAAACGGTGCAGGCGTCGCTGGTGGAGCCGGACCCGGCCACCGGCCTGCTGATCCGGGCGCGGTTCGCCGACGAGATCGACCGGGCGCTGCGCGGCTCCGGCGGCGCGCTGCTGGTCGCCCGGGTGCAGAGCCTGGACCCCGCCGAGGGCGCGCGCCCGGAGCACACCGCCGACCTGCTGCACCGCGTCGCGCGGCTGCTGGAGGAGCACGTGCGGCCGGAACACCTGCTCGGCCGGGTCGGGCCCAACGAGGTCGCGGTGCTCTATGCCGAGACGTCCTGGCGGGACGCCCGGGAAGAGGCCCGCGCGCTGATGGCGGCGCTGCGGGAGCAGACCATGGCCTGGGGCGGGCTGGTGCGCTTCGAGCGCGACGCCGAGGCCGGCAGCCACGGCCTGCTGATCGACGCCGAGCAGGCCTGGCGGCAGTCGCGCGAGCAGGATCGCCCGCTCACCCGACTGGCCAACCCCGTCCCGGTACGGGACCGGCAGGGCTCGTACCGCAGCCGGGTGGCCGACGCGCTCGGCACCGACCGGTTCACCCTCTACTCGCAGCCGATCCTGGAGTTGCAGACCAACAAGGTCACCCGGCACGAGCTGCTGCTGCGGGTCCTGGACGAGGCGGACGGCCCGCAGTCGCCGATCCAGGTGCTGGACGCCGCGGAGCGCCTGGACGCGGTCTTCGACATCGACCTCTGGGTGGTCGAGCGGGCCATGCGGCTCGCCGCCGAGGAGCCCGGCCTCTGTCTGCAGGTCAACCTCTCCGGCCGCTCGGTCGGCGACCCGCGGCTGACCACCGAGGTGGAGAAGCTGCTCGACCGCTACGGGGTCGACCCGGCGCAGCTCACCTTCGAGATCACCGAGACCGCGCTGATCGGCAACCTCAGCGAGGCCCGCCGGTTCGCCGACCGGGTCCGTGACCTGGGCTGCGGGCTGGCGCTGGACGACTTCGGCTCCGGCTACGCGTCCTTCCGCTACCTGCGGCTCTTCCCGATCGACCTGGTCAAGATCGACGGCGAGTACGTGGTGGATCTCGTCGACAGCCCCCAGGACCAGGTGCTGGTGCGGGCGCTGGTGCAGGTGTGCCAGGCGTACGGGATCCACACCGTGGCCGAATTCGTCCAGGACGAGGCGACCCTGCGGATGCTGCGTGAGCTCGGCGTCGACTACGTCCAGGGCTATCTGATAGGACGGCCGTCACCTGTTCCGCCGGGCCGGTTGCGAAGCGCCTGACCCGGGTAACGTGCGGTGCATGGAGCACTTCACGATTGCCACCGTCGCGGAGCAGAGCAAGGACTTCCGCCGGGTGCTGTGGACCGGTAAGCACACCCAACTCGTGATCATGACCATTCCGCCGGGCGGCGAGATCGGCGAGGAGGTCCACGAGGTGGACCAGATCCTCACCTTCGTCAGCGGTGTCGGCCAGGCGATCGTCTCCGGCCAGACCCGCAAGGTCCAGCAGGGTGACCTGGTCGTCGTGCCCGCCGGCCGCAAGCACAACTTCCTCAACGACGGCCCCAACCCGCTGGTTCTCTACACGGTTTACGGCCCGCCGGAGCACGCCGACGGTGCCGTGCACAAGACCAAGGAAGAGGCCGACGCTCTTGAAGAAGCCGGCAAGGACGAGCCGCCGTCGTCCTGAGGCACGCGACTCTTTTGTCCTGAGGCACACGACTTTTGTCCTGAGGCACACGACGCCGGAACCGGCCGAGGCCCCCCAGCCAGCCGGTTCCGGCGCCGTGTTCGGGGTGAAAGTCCCCGGACAGAGTACCCGGCCAGGTTCACGTAAGTCGATCGAATCGACGACTGATCGACAGTCGGCACATTCGGATCAGAGCCGGTCGCCACTAACCTTCCTGCATGGACGAGCCGCGCTGGTTGACCGAGGAGCAGCAACACGCCTGGCGGCGGCTGATCGAGGTGCTGGTCAGGGTGCCCGCGGCCCTGGAAGCACAGCTTCAGCGTGACGCCGGCCTGACCCATATGGGTTACCTCGTGCTGATGACTCTGTCCGAGCGCCCGGACCGCCGCCTGTCCATGAGCAGGCTGGCGAAACGCGCCTGCGCGTCACTGTCCCGGCTGTCGCATGTGGTGGCCCGTCTCGAGGAGAAGGGCTGGGTGCGCCGCGAGCGTGATCCGGAGGACGGGCGGGTGCAGATCGCCGTCCTGACCGACGCCGGCTGGGACAAGGTGGTCGCGACGGCGCCCGGGCACGTCGAGGCCGTCCAGCAGCTGATCTTCGACCGGTTGAGCCCCGCCCAGATGCGCCAGCTGACCCGGGTGGCCGAGGCGCTGCTGGACTCACCCGACGGGAACTGACAACCACAGCCGGCTGCGCCGCCCGGGGAGATAGGGCGAGTCCAGCCGTTTCGCCACGATGCCGCCGAGCCCCTGCGCGCGGGCGGCCTCCAGGGCGAACTCGCCGCCGCCGGGGAAATAGGGCGGCGTCTGCCAGTGATCGCCGGCCAGGGCCAGCCCGTCCAGCAGCTCCCGGCGCTCGGCGTAGCGGACCAGCTCCACCGTGGAATGCCCCTCCAACCACAGCAGGTCGTACACCAGCAAGTGCGCCGGCGTGCGCTCGGCGGCGCGGCGTGCCGCCGCCGAATCCTTCGGCGCCTTGCGCCGGGCCAGCAGTTCCGGCGCCGGCCGGGAGCCGTCGAACGCGACGATCTCGCCGTCCAGCACGGCCTCGATCGGCGCGAGCGCCGGACCGAGCGGCCGGATCTCCGGATACCACGAGGTCACATCGTCGCCGTCGGCGTCGGCGAGCCGCACTCTTCCCCCTGAGACGTACGCGGTGACGCGCCGTCCGCCCCAGTCCATCTCGTAGCCCCAGTCCGCGTCGTCCGCCGGGAGCCCGGTGGTCCTGGTGGGGGTCATCGGGGGCACCGCCTCGGGCATCGCCTCCCAGCCCGGTTCGGCCGGGTCCATCCGGCGCACCATCCAGTCCCGTCCGCCGGTCTGGAAGAAGACGTAGCGGCCGTTGGTGCGCTCGCCGTGGAAGGTGACCCCGATCTCGTCGTCGCGCCACTTGTCGGCCTCGTACGTCCCGCGGTCGTGGATGGTCATCCGGCCGCCGCCGTACTCACCGGCCGGGATCTCGCCGGCGAAGTCGAGGTACTCCAGCGGATGGTCCTCGGTGTGCTTGGCCAGGTTGTTGCGGGCCCGGTCGCGGGGCAGGCCGCGCGGCACGGCGAACGAGACCAGCACGCCGTCGCGCTCCAGCCGGACGTCCCAGTGCAGGCTGCGGGCGTGGTGCTGCTGGATGACGAAGCGGCGCCGGTCGCTGGGCGCGGGCGCGCCGGGCGGGACGGGCTCGGGGGTGCGCCGGGCGTCCCGCTTGCGCCGGTACTCGTCGAGGCGGTCCGTCATAGTCCGATTCTCTGCCCGGGCGCGGCGGGAAATACACGGGTGTAACTCGGCCGGGAATTGTCGTACCCCGATGGTTGAGTGTCGGCATGTACACCGAATGGCCCTCTTCGCTGCCGCACGTGGTCGCCTGGCGCAGCGTCACGCCGCCGGGCGCGGGCGTCCGGCGGATCCTGCCGGACGGGTGCCTCGACCTGATCTGGCAGGACGGCTCGGTCTTCGTCGCCGGGCCGGACACCTCCGCGCAGCTCGGCGAGCCGTCGCCGGGCAGCCGTCACCACGCGCTTCGATTCGGCGCGGGCACCGGGCCGGGCGTGCTCGGTGTGCCCGCCTCCGAGCTGCTCGACCAGCGTGTTCCGCTGGAGCAGATCTGGCCGGCCGCCGAGGCCCGCCGGATCGCCGAGGCCGCCGACCCCGGCGCCGCGCTGGAGTCCGCCGCGACCCGGCGCTGGCAGCCACCCGACCCGCTGATGGTCGCCGTC
>NZ_JBEZZB010000074.1:0-48091 GCF_040638955.1 Actinoplanes sp. NPDC024001 | reverse complement strand
ACGCCTCGTCCCAACCCTGCACCTGCTCAACCGTGACCACGTCCGGGAAACGATCCAGAACTACTCGAAGTAGTGATCCGCCGTAGCAGTACTAGGTGTCGAGGCGCAGGTCAGGGTACCGGCCGGCGACCGTGCGCATCCGCCACTTGTGCGGGAACACCGCGAGCAGGGCGTTGTCGCGGACCCGGGTCATCACCTCGACGTTCGCCTCGGTACGCAGAATTTCCTGGCCGGCCGCATCGGTACGGGCGGCAATCTCGTACGGCAGGCGGTCGAGTTGCACCTTCACCCCGAACTCGGCCTCGAGACGGTGGGTGGCGACCTCGAACTGCATCGGGCCCACCGCGGCGAACACCGGCGCCTGATCGCCGCGCTGCTCCGAACGCAGCACCTGGACCACGCCCTCGCCGTCGAGCTGCTCGATGCCACGCCGGAACCGTTTGAACGCCGACGTGTCGGAGGTGCGCACCACGGCGAAGTGCTCCGGCGGGAACGACGGCAGCGGCGGGAACTGCACCGGGTCCCCGGCGTACAGCGTGTCGCCGATGCCCAGCGCGGTCGCGTTGACCAGGCCGATCACGTCGCCGGGGAACGCCTCGTCGATGGTGTCGCGGCCCTGGCCGAACATCTGCTGCGCGTATTTCGTGGTGAACGGCTTGCCGGTGCCCGCGTGGGTGACCACCATGCCCCGCTCGAACCGCCCGGAGCAGACCCGCACGAACGCGAGCTGGTCACGGTGGGTGCGGTTCATGTTCGCCTGGATCTTGAACACGAACCCGGAGAACGTGCTGTCGACCGGCCGGTCGGTGCCCGACGTGGTCGGCCGTGCGGACGGCGCGGGCGCCAGCTCCAGCAGCACGTTCAGCAGCTGCCGGACGCCGAGGTTGGCGACCGCCGCGCCGAACAGCACCGGCGTGCTGCGGCCGGCGAGGAAGTCCTTCTCGTCGTAGTCGGCCTCGCTCAGCGCCAGCAGCTCCAGCTCCTCGGCGGCGGTGTCCCAGTCCCCGCCGAACTGCCGCGCCGCCTCCTCCGCGCTCATCTCCTCCTCGATGGCGAGGTCGGCGCCGCCGGGGGAGCGCTGCATCCGGGTGAACACACCGGTGCGGCGGTCGACCACGCCGTGGAAGTGCCCGGCAATGCCGACCGGCCAGGTCAGCGGGGTCGGCCGCAGCCCGATCCGCTGCTCGATCTCGTCCATCAGCGCCAGGGCCTCGTGGCCGGGCCGGTCCCACTTGTTGATGAACGTCATCACCGGGATGCCGCGCTGCCGGCACACCTCGAACAGCTTCAGCGTCTGCGGCTCCAGGCCTTTCGCGGCGTCCAGCAGCATGACCGCGCTGTCGACCGCGGTCAGCACCCGGTAGGTGTCCTCGGAGAAGTCGGCGTGGCCGGGCGTGTCCAGCAGGTTGATCACGGTGTCCCGGTAGGAGAACTGCAGCGCGGCCGAGGTGACCGAGATGCCGCGCTCCTGCTCCATCGCCATCCAGTCGGAGACCACACCGCGGCGGTCACCCTTGCCGTGCACCGCGCCGGCCTGCCCGATCACCCGCGCGTGCAGGGCGAGAGCCTCGGTCATCGTCGACTTACCGGCGTCGGGGTGCGAGATCACCGCAAAAGTCCGCCGCCGGCTCGCCTCCGCGGCGACCCCCGTCGATGCCAGCACGCTCTGACTCACCAATCCGCTCCCCACGACACAGTGCGCCGTCGGTCGGCGGCAACCCGAGCCAACTTTAACGTCACACGCCCGCAAACCCCCCGAACCCCCAGGTGGGGAGCGTCATACCAGGCCGGCGGCGAGCTGGGTGGCGCCGGCGGAGCCGTCGGTGACGATGACGCGGTAGCCGAGATCGGTCGCCTGGGCGGCGACACGCTGGGCGAAGAGGGCATCGCGCTGCATCCAGCGGGTGAACGCCTCCTCGGGGGAGGCGGTGCCGGCGAGCAGGTCGTGTGCCCAGGTCCGCTGCTGGTAGTGGCGCAGCTGGAACTCGGGGGCCGGCACGATCCACACGGCGTGATCCGGCGGAACGCCCAGGGCGGCGAGCAGTTCGGGGAGGAGCGCGGCGCCCTCGATCACGGTGCCGTCGGCGGCGTGCCGCAGGTCGGCCAGGATCAGCGGGAACTCTTCGCGGTAGAGATCGTGGTCTTCCCCGAGCACGGCGAGCCGCCGATCCAGCGGAACCGGCGGCTCACTAGATGATCGGATGGGGGCCGGGCGGGAAGAGCTCGTGCCCGGCCCACGGGTCGACCGGCTCGGCATAGCCGGAGTCCGGCTCGGGCCGGGCGGGCTTCGGCGCGACGGGCGCGGCCTGCGCGGGTGGGGCGGCCGGTGACTGCGGGGCCGGTGGCGATGCCGGTGATCGCGGCGCCGGTGGGGTGGGCTCGGAGAGCAGTGCCGCGGCGGCGGCGCGCTCCGCGTTGAGCCGGGCGCGGGCCGACTGGAAGACCGCCCCGGTCAGCCCGGCCAGCGGCTCGTCGCCCCACAGGCTGAGCGCGCGCCGTACCTCGTCGCCGGCCGCATTGAGGTTGCCGGTCTGGTGTTCGGCGCGTGCCCGGGCGACGCCGGCGCGGAAGGCGCCGGCGTCGATGTTCTCGCCGGATCGCAGGACATAGCCGCCCGGGGTGAGCGCGAGCAGCGACGGCTCGAGCGCCCGGCGCAGCCCGCCGATGTACCTCTGCACCGCGTCGACGCCGTTCTCCGGCGGATCGCCGCCCCAGAGGGCGCGGAGGATGTCGGGCATCGGCACCGGCTCGCCGGCGCGCAACAGCAGCAGGGCGAGCAGCGCCTGCTGTTTGACCGGGCCGAGGTCGACCGGTTCGGCGCCACGGTAGGCGCGGACCGGGCCGAGGATCTCGAACCGCAGCGCGACGGGGGAGGAGCCGTCGGTCATCTCGAATCCCCCAGTGAGCAGCCGTTTCCCGACTGCGACGGTACGGCAGTCGGCAGCAGCATAGCGACGCGGTCACCCGGTCAGAGGATCAGCCCGCGCGATGTCGAATCGCGAGAGGCCGGCTTCGACGTACCGCTGAACAGCCCGCCGAAGAAAGGAACCGTCATGGAGGAGATCCGCAAGGTCATCGAGACCCGGGCAGCGCTGATGGAGAAGGGCGACGTCGAGGGCATCATCGCGCACTACGCCCCGCAGATCGTCGAGTTCAACCTGGCGCCGCCGCTGCGTCAGCCGGCCGAGATGGACCCGGCCGCGCTGCGCGCGTGGATGAGCACCTTCGAGGCGCCGCCGCGGCGTCAGGTCACCCAGCTGGAGATCACCACGGATGGTGATGTCGCGTTCGCGACCAGCATCGACAACCTGTCGGCGACCCCGCGGGGCTCCAGCGAGAGCTTCAGCCTCTGGTACCGGGTGACGGTCGGGCTGCGCCGCGCCGACGGCCGCTGGCTGATCACCCACGAGCACGAGTCGGTGCCGTTCGAGATGGACGGCTCGTTCCGGGCGTCGGTGACCCTGGAGCCGTGACTCAGCGAGCGTTGAGGTAGCGCAGGACCGCCAGCACGCGCCGGTGATCGGTCTTGGCCTGCGGCAGGTCGAGCTTGGTGAAGATGGCCGTCACGTGCTTCTCGACACTGCGCCCGGCCAGATGCAGCTGCTCGGCGATCGCCGGGTTCGAGCGGCCCTGCGCCACCAGGTCGAGGATCTCGCGTTCCCGGGGGGAGAGACTGGCCACGCCCCGGTCGACGGCCGGGGCGGCCAGCAGCTGCCGGACCACCTCCGGGTCCAGCGCGGTGCCGCCGGCGGCGACCCGGCGCAGCGCGTCGACGAAGTCGTCGGTGCGCACGATCCGGTCCTTCAGCAGATAACCGATCCGGGCCGGCTGGTCGGCGAGCAGCCGCCGCGCGTAGGACGTCTCCACCCACTGGGAGAAGACCAGGACACCCATCTCCGGGTACGCCTGACGAATGGTCAACGCCGCACGCAGGCCCTCGTCGGTGTGCGTGGGTGGCATCCGTACGTCGGCGACGACGATGTCCGGCCGGTGCTCGGCCGCCGCGCTGACCAGGTCGTCGGCGTTGTCGACGGCGGCGACCACGTCGATGTCGTAGTCGGCGAGCAGCCGCACGATCCCGTCGCGCAGCACCGGATTGTCCTCGGCGATGACCGTCCGCATCTCACTGCTCCCCGGGTAGCGTCATGGTGATGGTGGTGGGCCCACCCGCGGGGCTGTCCACGGTCAGCGACCCGTCGAGTGCCGTGGCCCGGCGGTGCAGCCCCGCCAGACCGGTTCCGTCGGGGCGGGGCCGTGCACCGCCCCGACCGTCGTCGCGCACGCTCAGCCGTACGATGTCGTCCTCCGAACGCAGCGCGACCGTGACGCGCGTGGCCCGGGCGTGCCGGGCGACGTTGGTGAGCAGCTCGGCGACGGTGAAGTAGAGCGCCGAGGCGACCGCGTCGCTGGGCCGCCCGGCCAGCTCGACGCTCAGGTCGACCGGCACCGAGCTGCGGGCCGCGAGCGTCTGCAGCGCGGTCGGCAGCCCGTCGTCCAGCGCCGGCGGATGCACCGCGCGGATGATGTCGCGCAGCTCGGCCAGGGCCTCGGTGATGTTGTCCTGCGCGTCGCGGATCAGCGGCCGCACCTCGTCGCCGGTGCGGCGTTCGATCTGCGACAGCGACACCGCCAGCGCGACCAGCCGGGCCTGGGTGCCGTCGTGCAGGTCGCGCTCGACCCGGCGCAGCACCGCGGCCGCGTCCGCCTGCAGCGCCGCCCGGCCGGCTTCGAGCTGGGCGATGCGGGCCTGGGCCGGGTCCGGTTCGAGCAGCGCGCGGATCAGCAGCCGGTCCAGGCCGGTGCAGAGCCGGATCAGCCAGGGGCTCGCGAGCGCGGCGGCCAGACCGGCGGCGGCCACCGCCCACGCCTGGCCGGCGGTGGCGACGCTCTCCACCCCGAAGACGTCGCGGGCGGGCGTCCACCACGCCGGGTACGTCATCGCGGCCAGCCCCGCGACGGTGAAGTAGCCGAGGTGGACCGTGAGCAGCGACAGCGGCAATTTGAGCAGGCAGTAGAGCAGCGCGCGCCAGCCGGCGACGTCGCGCAGGACCGCGGTCGCCCACCGCACCGGCCCGGTGGCGGTGGGGCGCCGGGCCGGCGACGGCCAGTCCCAGCCGAGCACCAGTCGTGCCGGGACGCGGAAGTAGCGCCCGGCGTGGCGCAGGAGCCAGAGCACGCCGACGAGGAACGGCAGGCCGATCGTGAGCACCGACAGCACCGAGGCGACCAGCCCGAGCAGCGCGAGCAGGAAGGCCGGCGCCGCGAGGAGCATGCTGATCAACGCGTAGCCCACCGGCCGCCAGGTGCGCCCCTCGACCGGCGCCCGCAGCATCCGCGCGATCGTCACGCGTCGACGCTCACGGCCTCGAGCGGCGGGCGGCGCAGCAGGAACGCGGCGGGCAGCACCGTGCCGAGCCCCACCACCGCAACCACGCCGAACACCCCCGAGATCACCGCCCCGGCCGGTAGGTGGGGCATCGCGACGCCGAGGCTGGCGTGCAGCAACGGCACCAGCAGCGTAGCGGCCGCGGCGGCCGCGACAACGAGGCTGGTCACTATGACGACGATCGCTTCGCACGCCACGATGCGCAGGGCGTGCGCCCGGGTCGCGCCGGCCAGCCGTACGGTGGCGAACTCCCGCCGCCGGCTCATGGTGACCGTGACCAGCGTGGCCAGCGCCGCGACCGTGGCGAAGGCCGTGTAGACGGCCGTCCCCGAATAGTCCAGCCAGAGCACGTCCCGGGCCTCGTCCACCCCGGTCACGTGGGCGACCGTGGTGTGCATCGCGACCTTGACCGCGGCGAACGACGTGGCCAGCGCCAACGGCACCAGCGCACCGGAGAGCGACCGCGCCCGGACCGCCATGGTGCCCGCGGCGATCGCCCCGGTGCGGCCGAAGACCCTGGCCAGGGGAGCGCCGGCGCGCAGCAGGATCGGGCCCAGCAGCCCGGCGGCCGCGCACATCGCGAGCATGATGATGAACGCCGCCGCGCCGGCCTCCTCCGCGTCCAGCGTGGCGACCCGGCTCGCCGCGAAGACGCCGCCGGCGGCGAAGAGCAGGCCCGCGATCGTACGGACGATGCCGGCGCCCCGCCGTGGCGCCGCGGTGTCGCTCATCGCCGCGGCGGGACGTATCCGGGACAGGCGGATGGCGGCGATCATGGCGCCGAGCAGGGAGGTGGGCAGGGTGACGGCGAGCGCGATCGGCAGCGCGGCCGGTTGCCCGTGGAAGGTGACCGATTCCGGGGCGACACCGTTGGTGACCAGGCCGTCCACCCACAGCCGGCCGACCAGTCCGCCGAGCAGATATCCGGCCGCGGTGGACGGCAGCGCCACCACGGCGGCCTGCAGGGCGATCGCCCGGCGTACCTGGCCGGGGCCGGCGCCGATCGTCCTGGCCAGCGCGATGTCGCGGGCCTGCCGGCTGATCGCCGATCCCATCGTCACCCCGACGATGATCAGCGACAGGTAGACGGAGATCATCACGAACAGCGGCGCGACGACGTCCAGCCCGTTCTCCGGCGAGGAGACGTTCGCGGCGGACATTGAAGCCCGCAACCCCAGCGACGCGGTGACGATCGTGGCGGCCAGCGCCTGCGTGCACGCCGGCCCGACGAAGGTCCACGGGTGTTTGCGCAGCGCCTGCCGCACCAGCCCGGCGATCACGCGGCCACCCCCGCCAGCCGTTGCGCGACCGCGGCCGCGTCCGGGGTGGGGTCGTCGGCAGCCACCGTGCCGTCGCGCAGCAGCACCAGGCGGTCGCTCCAGGCGGCGGCCACCGGGTCATGGGTGACCATCACGACGGTGACCCCGTCGCGGTCCACGGCGTCGCGCAGCAGCCGCAGCACCTGCGCGCCGGTCGTCGGGTCGAGCGCCCCGGTCGGCTCGTCGGCGAAGATCACCGCGGGGGAGGTGATCAGCGCGCGGGCCAGGGCGACCCGCTGTCGCTGGCCGCCGGAGAGCTCACCGACCGGCCGCCGGCCGAGCCCGGCCAGGCCGACGGCCTCCAGCACGTCGTCGACGCCCCGGGTACGGGGGGCGCCGAGCTGCCCCGGCAGCCGGACGTTCTGCCCGACCGTCAACTCCGAGAGCAGGTTGTAGGACTGGAAGACGAACCCGATCCGCTCGCGGCGCAGGCGGGTCAGGGCCCGCTCGCGCATCCGGGTGATGTTCTGCCCGGCCAGCCGCACGGTGCCGCTGGTCGGGCGGTCCAGCCCGGCGGCGCACTGCAGCAGGGTGCTCTTGCCGGAGCCGGTCCGGCCCATCACCGCGACGAAGGTGCCCGCCGGGACGGCGAGGGAGACGCTGTTCAGGGCCAGGGTTCCGCGCCTGGTGTACCGGCGCGACACCTCGTTCAGTTCCACCGCGACATTCATGTGCTCAACCCTGGTCAGGTCGAGCCGCGGTCACATCAGGGTGCGCCGCCCGGTGGAGGTGCGGTCGACCGCACCGGTTTGCCGGTCGCCGTGCGCCGCAGCGCCGCGACGATCTCGATCTCGCGCGGCTGCTCGGGCCGGGACAGCCGGGTGCTCAGCCAGTCTCGCAACTGCTCGGCGGTCAGCGCACTGCCGGGCCGGATCTCCACGGTGGCCCGCAGCCGCTGGCCGAACTCGGCGTCCGCGACCGGCTCCAGCAGCGCGTCGGCGACGTCGGGGTGGCTGGTGACGACCGCCGCGACCGGGCCGGGATAGACGTTCTCGCCGCCCGAGACGATCATGTCGTCGAGGCGGCCGTCGACGAACAGCCGGCCGGCCGGGTCGAGGTGGCCCAGGTCGCCGGTCGCGGACCAGCGGCCGTCCGGGTGCCAGCCGCGTACCCGGATCTCGCCGACCCGGCCCGGTGGCAGCGGCGTGCCGTCCCGATCGGTGACCTGGATCCGTACCCCGCGGGGAGCGCGACCGACCGTGCCGGGCGCGGCCCGCAGGTCTGCCGGGGTGGCCATCGCCGCCCAGCCCGCCTCGGTGGTGGCGTACATGTTGAAGGTCCGGTCGCCGAAGCGGTCGCGCAGCCGCTCGCACAGGCCGGCGGTCAGCGGGGCGGCGCCGCTGACGACGGCACGCAGCGAGTCGAGCGGCGGCCGGCGCGAATCCGACAGGTCGCAGATGCGGCTCAGCTGGATCGGCAGGGCGAACAGCAGGCCGGCGCGGTTCTCGGCGACCGCGTTCAGGATCCGTTCCGGGTCGCCGGACGGCACCAGCACCACCGGCGCGCCCAGGGTCAGCCCGGCGGAGAGGTAGGTCAGGCCGTACCCGTGATGCGGCGGGGTCGCCACCACGATCGGCTCGCCGCGCCGCACCGGCGTCAGCCGCAGGTGGGTGGTCACCGGGCCGAGCAGCATGCGCACGGTGAGCGGGCGTGAGACCGCGCGCGGAACCCCGGTCGTGCCGGAGGTCAGCACGAACGTGCGCCCGGGCCGCGGCGGCCGGGCCGGCGGCGGATTCCCGGCGTCGGCGAGCAGGTCCACCCACGACATCGAGGGCAAGCCGGCGGAAATCCCGCCCGGCTCGTTCACCGGGCGTCGCGTCTCGACGGTGCTTTCGCCCGGCTCGTTCACCAGCGCGCCGGCGCGTTCCTGGCGTCGCGTTTCGGCGGTGTTCTCGCCGGGCTCGTTTGCCAGCGCGCTGGCCTGTTCCTGGCGTTGCGTCTCGGCGGTGTTCTCGCCGCGCTCGTTTGCCAGCGCGCCGGCGCGTTCCTGGCGTTGCGTCTCGGCGGTGTTCTCGCCCGGCTCGTTCACCAGCGCGCCGGCCTGTTCCTGGCGTCGCGTCTCGACGGTGCTTTCGCCTGGCTCGTTCACCAGCGCGCTGGCCCGCTCCCGGCGCAGCAGCTCGGCGGCGCGATCGGGTGGCAGGTCGGGCGGCAGCAGGATCACGTCGGCGCCCAGCCGGGCCAGGCCGGCCGCCGCCGCCACGAAACCCCGGTGCCCCGCGCAGGCGAGCCCGACCCGGTCGCCCGGCCGCAGGCCGAGCCCGGCGGCCGCGTTCGCCGCGCAGACGCCGGCCATCGCGTCCAACTCCGGATAGGTGACCGGCCCGTCCGCGTCCACCAGCGCGATCCCGTCCGGCGGCCCGCCCGCGAGCGCGGTGGCGAGGCTGCGCCCGTGCCGGCGCCCGGCCCTGGCCAGCCGCATGAGCCGCCCGGGCCGCCACAGGCCGGTCGGCGCGAGCACGCGCAACGGCTCGACGGCGTCGATCACCCGCACCCCCGCGGCCAGCGCCCGCTCCACGGTGCGCGGCGCCGCCGCCGACACGACGCCACCGAGCCGGGCCCACCACGGCCACCACGAGCGGCGATGCGCCACCGAACGGCAGACGATCTCCGCCGCCTCGGCCGCCGACATCGCCGGCGCCCGGCGATACTGCGGCGTGGGCGCGCTCATCCGGGTGCGGACCAGATTCAGGTACGTCGTACTGACACTCACGTGGTCCCGGCGCAACTCGACGGCGGCGCAGCGCAGCCAGGTGTCGAACGCCGCCTTCGACGAGTGGTAGGCCGACCAGTTCGGCGAGTGCAGTGACAACCCGGCCGTCGAGACGTTCACGATGTGCCCACCACCGGCCGCCCGCATCGCCGGCAGCAGCACCAGCAGCAATTGCACCGGCCCCAGATGGTTCAGGCTGTTCGTCCGCTGGATGTCGTGGAACCGGTCGGCGGTGTCGGCAACGGACCGCCGGATCGACCGCCCGGCATTGCTCACCACCACGTCGATCCGGCGGTAGCGCGCCACCAGGTCGGCCGCGAGCGCAGCCGCCGCCTCCGGCGACGACAGATCAGCCGGATGTACGAAGGCGCGCCCGCCCGCCGCCACGATGTCGTCGCGCACCGCCTGCAGCCGGTCGACCGTCCGCGCCACCAGGATGACGCTGGCCCCGGCTGCGGCGAGCCGCCGGGCCGTGGCTTCGCCGATCCCCTCGGACGCGCCCGTGACCAGCACGGTGCGCCCGTCCACGGCCGCCCGCAGCCGCCGCTCCCGCGGCCCGCGCCCGGTGATCCCCACCGCGATCCGCACCCACCGCCTGACCCGATTCACCGCGCCATTGTGTGGCACGCCGTCCCGCCGCGTTTACCGGCGCCCGCCAGCGGGCCCCCTGTCCGGCTGCCGCTCAGCGCTGTCCACACGCCCCTCACCACCCCAAGGCCCAGCCGCCCCATCCGGCTGCCGCTCCAGGTCGTTCCACCCCCGCCGCCGCTCAGAGGGCCAGCCCGATGCGTCGGCTGCCGCTCAGGGTTGTTCCGTGGGAGCTGGGGCGGCTCTGGAGGGCAGCCCGATGTCTCAGCTGCTGTTCAGGGGCGTTTTGCGGCGTCCGAGGCGGCTCTCAGGGTCAGCCGGGTGTGTCGGCTGCTGCTCAGGGTTGTTTTGTGGGAGCTGGGGCGGCTCTGGGGGTCAGCCCGATGTGTCGGCTGCCGCTCACGGTTGTTTTGTGGGGGTTGGGGCGGCTCTGGGGGTCAGCCGGGTGTGTCGGCTGCTGCTCAGGGTTGTTTTGTGGGGGTTGGGGCGGCTCTGGGGGTCAGCCCGATGTGTCGGCTGCTGCTCAGGGTTGTTTTGCGGGGGTTGGGGCGGCTCTGAAGGCCAGCTCGATGTGTCGGCTGCTGCTCAGCGTTGTTTTTGTGGGGTTGGGGCGGCTCTGGAGGGCAGCCCGATGTCTCAGCTGCTGCTCAGGGGCGTTTTGCGGCGTCCGAGGCGGCTCTCAGGGTCAGCCGGTGTGTCGGCTGCTGCTCAGGGTTGTTAGCGGTGGCTGCTGGGCTGCCCAAGGGCGACAGTCGCAGCTAGGCCGTGAGGTCGTCGATCAGGGCGGTGGCCAGGCGGGCCGTGCGATCCTCGTCGTGGTCCAGCGCGATGATCACGAAGCCGGAACGCCGGTCGGCGATGCGGACGAGCTGGCTGCTCAGGCCGGCCCAGAGGCCGCCGTGCCGGTAGACCCGGTTACCCGCGTGTGTGCGGACGCCGAGCCCCCACGCGTAGTCCAGCTCGGTGCCGTCGTTCGCCCGGCCGGGCGTGTGCAGCAGTGCGGAGACGCCCAGCTCGTCGCGTTCCAGAGCCAGGTCCCAGCGCAGCAGGTCGGCAGCGGTGGACCAGACGCCGCCGTCACCGAGGGACAACGCCGCGGGTTCGTGGACGGCGGTGGGCGCCGCTCCGGGCGGATGCGGTGCCGGGCCGGACCAATAGCGGCTGTCGGCCATCCCGAGCGGCTCGAAGATCTGCTCGCGGGCGAAGTCGGGCAGAGGCCGGCCCGTCGCGCGTTCGACGACGACGGCCAGGCAGACATAGCCGGCGTTGCAGTAGCGGAACGCTGCCCCCGGCGTGCCGTCGAGGCGGTCGGCCTGGCGCAGCGCCTCGAGCACGCCGCCGGTGGTGCGGTCGAGCCCGGCCCGCTGCAGGTCGTCGAAGGCGAGAACGTCGGGCAGGCCGCTGGTGTGGTGGATCAGGTGGCGCACCCGCACGGTGGACGCCCAGGTGGGCAGCTCGGGCATCCACCGTTGCAGGGCCGACTCGGTGTCGAGCTGTCCACGGCGTACCAGAAGCGCGGCGCAAGCGGCCGTGATCTGCTTGGACAGTGACGCCGTGTAGGCGACCGTGCCGGTCGTCATCGGCGCGCCGGCCGCGGTGCGGCCGGCGGCGACGCAGATCGCCGGCGCGTCGCCCTGGCGCGCGCCGACCACGATCGCGTCGTCGGGTCCGTAGCCGGCGGCCTCGATCAGGGCCGCGATCCGGTGCGGTGAGGTCACGTCAGTCGGGCAGGGCGGCGGTCAGGTCGATCTCGACGAGCTGGCCGCGGTAGCCGAGCGACGCCACGCCCAGCAGGGTGCTGGCGGTGGTGAAGGCGCCGGCCAGCGGTGACGCGGTGAGCTGCGCCCACACCCCGGCCAGGACCTCGCTGTCCGGGCTCACCACGTAGACGACCGACCGGACCACGTCCTCGGGGGTGGCGCCGGCGGCCTTCAGCACGGCGAGACAGTTCGCGATCACCTGCTCGGTCTGCGCGGCGAAATCACCGGGCTGACCGACCACGGCGCCGGACAGGTCGAGCGGGCACTGGCCGGCCAGGTGCGCGAGCCGGCCGGCGTCGGAGATGGTCACGTGGCTGTAGCCGGCGGGTTCATGGACGGTGGACGGATTGAATTTGTCGATCACCGGCTCATTCTCGGCGCGCCCCGGTGAGGCGTACACCGAATAACCGTCGGTCAGCGGTTGACGTAGGCGGCGAGGCCGCCGAGCTCCTCGCTGGCGATGAAGACCGACCGCACGTTGAGGATGGCCTCCTCGACATGGGTGGGGCAGCCCCACGCCGAGTCCCCCCAGGAATCGGCGACCTTGATCTCGGCCGGCGCCGTGCAGCCCTGCGCCCCGCCGAGCTGGCAGGCGTCGGGGTGCGGCGCGGCGGC
The DNA here is from genome assembly GCF_040638955.1 of Actinoplanes sp. NPDC024001. Lineage (NCBI taxonomy): Bacteria > Bacillati > Actinomycetota > Actinomycetes > Micromonosporales > Micromonosporaceae > Actinoplanes > Actinoplanes sp. NPDC024001. The sequence continues at coordinate 35,710 of NZ_JBEZZB010000074.1, read as the reverse complement.
CTGGGCGGCTGCCGCGGCCCGCATCCGGGCGGTGAGCTCCGCGGCGGTGGCCGCGCGCTGCTCGGCCTCGGCCCGCAGCTCCCGCTCGGCGCGCATCGCCGTGGCCAGCTCGTCGTGGGCCGCCTTGGCGCGTTCCTCGGCGGCCGCCTTCGCCTGCTCGATGTGGTGACGCTCGATCGCCAGGGCGGCGGTGCCGGCGAAGACCCGGGCGAGCGCGAGGTCGGTCTCCTGCGGCACCCGGGGAGTGCGGTGGTACATGGCGAAGGTGCCCAGCAGGCCGCCGTCGCGGGCCAGGATCGGCGTCGACCAGCAGGCGGCCAGCCCGGCCCGTCCGGCCAGCTCCCGGAAGTCGTCCCAGAACGGGTCGGTGCCGATGTCGGTGACGATGACCGGTTGCCGCCGGTGGGCGGCCGTGCCGCAGGAGCCGACGCCCTCACCGGTGGCGATCCCGTCGATGGCCTCGTTGTAGAAGCCGGGCAGGCTGGGCGCGGCGCCGTGCCGCAGGTGCCGGCCGTCGGGGTCGGCGAGCAGCACGGAGACCAGCACCTCGTCCGGTGCGAGATCCTCGATGCAGCGGGCCATGCCGTCGAGCACGTCGGCCAGCGGCGCCTGCCGGGCGATCTGCTCCAGCAGGGCCCGGTGTTCCGCCATCAGCCGCTGGGCCTGCTTGACCTGGGTGGTCTCCACGCCGATCACCCGGACCCCGGTCACGGTGCCGTCGGCGTCTTGCCGCGGCTCGTAGGTGACGTCGAAGAACGCCTCGCGTGCCTGCGGGCCGGCACCCAGCAGGATCCGGACATCCCGGCCGGTGTGGGGCTCACCGGTGCGGTAGACCTGGTCGAGCTCGGGCATCAGGTCGGCGAGAGCGACCCCGCTGCGGGCTCGCTCCTCGCCGATGGTGGCGAGGAACGCCGGGTTCGCCGTCTCCACCAGGTGCTCCGGCCCGGCCAGCGAGGCGAAGACGGCGGTGGACCGGCCGAACAGCGGGCGCAGATCCTCGTCTGCCGCGTTCGGTCGCCGACCTGAAACCGCCGTCATGAACTCCGCCTCTCGTCCGCAGCGCAGCAGATTGCCGGCGCCGCCGGGGCAGCCTACCGGAGCACGCGGCGGACGGCTCGGTTCTCCACAATGGCCGCGCTATCGTGCACGCTGTGGATGACACAAGATCAGCCCCCGCGGGGATCGACCCCACACAGCCGCATCCGGCCCGGCGCTACAACTACTGGCTCGGCGGCAAGGACAACTTCGCCGCCGACCGGGCCTCCGGCGACGAGCTGGAACGGCACTTCCCGAAGGTACGCCTGGGCGCGCTGGCCAACCGGGCGCTGCTGCAGCGGGCCACCCGTTTCCTCGCCGCGGAGGCGGGGATCGAGCAGTTCCTCGACATCGGCACCGGTCTGCCGACCGCCGACAACACCCACGAGGTCGCGCAGCGGCACGCCCCGCACAGCCGCGTCGTGTACGTCGACAACGACCCGCTCGTGATGGTGCACGCCCGCGCCCTGCTCAACAGCAGCCCAGGCGGCCGCACCGCCTACATCGAGGCGGACCTCAACGACCCGGAGGCCATCCTCGCCGACCCGGTGCTGCACGAGACGCTCGACCTGAAGCAGCCGGTCGGCCTGATGCTGATCGCCGTGCTGCACTTCATCCACGGGCACGGCGCCGCCAAACCGATCGTGAGCCGGCTGCTCGACGCGCTGCCGTCCGGCAGTTACCTGGTCGCCACCCACGCCACCTCCGACTTCGGCACCGCCGAGCAGCAGGCGCTCTACCAGCAGCTCGTCGAGCAGGGCAGGTCCGACGTCTGGACCCGCACCCGCGACGAGTTCGCCGAGCTGTTCGACGGCCTCGAGCTGGTCGAGCCCGGGGTGGTGCCGGCCAGCGAGTGGCGCCCGGAGCCCGGCGCGGAGATCCCGGCGCGCTCGGACATCAACGTGTGGACCGCGGTGGGCCGCAAACCCTGAGCCGGTGTCTCAGTGTCCCTCCGTTCTCGTGACAGTCTCATGACAGTTCGCCGTGCGGCCGGAGCGGGAACGGATATGGATATCGCCTGGTGAGGGCGCTTGCCGGTGGCGGCCGTGACGGGATCAGCCGCGCCGGACATGATCCGGCGAGTCCCTACCATCGAGTCCTCGCGCGGCAGCGCGGGACGAAACGGGCACGGTGAGGATGAGCCGCGGCATGGAACAGATCGAGTTGCTGGTCGTGCAGGACGACCCGGCCGAGGCCCTGCTGATGCGGGAGGAGTTCGGCGACCACCGGCTCGTGAACCGGGTGCAGGTCGCCCACGACGTGCCCCGCGCGCTCGCCTACCTCGACGGCGCGGCGCCGTTCGCCCAGCCGGCGGTCCCCGACCTGGTGCTGCTCGACGTCAACCTGCCCGGCCACGACGGCCGGACCGTGCTGCACCGCCTGCGCTCCCGGCCGGAGACCCACGACGTGCCGGTCGTCCTGCTGACCGACTCCCCGGCCGCCGAACGGATCCTGCGCGCCGAGTTCCTGCCGGTCCAGGGCTACGCGGCCAAGCCGGTCGATTTCGCCTGCCTGGCCGCGATCGTCAGATCCCTCGAAGTGCTCGGCTTCGAGGTCTGGCGCACCGCTCCGTGACGGCCGGCCGGGCATATCCCGGCCAGGAACGGGAATCCCGCGGGCATGGCCAGACCACGTGCCGCGTCGGTGGCGGCTTCCAGCGAATTCGTCGGGGACGACGGTGTCCGGCAGCCCGGGGGAGAGGTGCACGCGTGGACGCCGGGCATGAACCAGACGCTGTGCGGGCTGGCGCTGAGCCGGACCCGGCTGCGGCGGTTCCCGCACGTGCGCTTCGACTTCCGGGCGACCGACGTGATCACCGCGGAGGACGAGGTCCGCTACATCTGTCCGCGCTGTGTCGCGGCGACCGGCCGGCGCGGGGAACGCGCGTGGACGCGGACCGCTCCCCGCCCCTGAGGGCCGGCTAGACCGCGACCGGCAGGCCGGCCTGGCCCCGGATCGTCCGGACGCGGCCGCGGATCGTGGTGCCGCGCACCGCGTCCCTGCTGCGGCGGCTGCCGCCGGCCGCGGCCTCGCCGGTGAAGACGCTGCGGATCGACGACGTGCGGGCGACGCTCGTCTGGCGCAGGCTCGGATGCTTGCTCTCCCACGCCTGCCGGACCTTCGCGGGCAGGTGCAGGTCACGCCACACCCGGCGCAGCAGGTCCGGGTTCAGCAGATCCTCGACCTCGCAGCAGTTCGCCGCCTCGCACAGTACGTGCTGGTAGGCGCTGCGCCGCTGGGCGGGGTCCTCGAGGTCGAAGCGGCGGCGGCTGGGGTGGCCGGCGGCCATGTGGTGGGGCACCTCGAGAACGCCGACGCTGTGGCCGTGCAGATCGTCGAGGCGGCCGGGGACGGACGGATCCCGGTCGGCGGCGCGACGGCTCTTGCGGCCGTCGCGGCTGGCAACGTACGACATGCCGTCCACGCTAAGCCCGGTTGCCGTCCCGTTCGGCAACGTCGCCGAGACCGGTAACCGGCGTGCGCTGGAGTGCCGGATGAGGCGCGATCACACTCCGGCCTCGGCGGCGTCCGGATGCTCGGCGTGCAGATCCACCCGGGAGGTCTCGGGCGCGAACCACAGAGCCGCCAGCGTGATCAACAGCGCCGCGAGGACATACGCCGAGACCGCGAACGCGCTGCCGGTGGCCTGGACCAGCTTGATCGAGATGATCGGCGCGAGAGCGCCGCCGAGGATGCCGGCGATCTGGTAGCCCATCGAGGCGCCGGAGTAGCGCAACCGGGTGCTGAACAGCTCGACGATGAACGCCGCCTGCGGGCCGTACATCGCCGCGTGCGTGGCCAGCGCCACCACGGTCGCGAGCACGATCACCGCCCGGTTCTCGGTCGCCAGCAGCGGGAAGAACGCGAACGCCCAGACGGCGGCACTGGCGGCGCCGATGGCGTACACCGGCCGCCGGCCTATTCGGTCGGAGAGCGCGCCGAACACCGGGATCAGGGCGAGCTGGCAGGCCGAGCCGATCAGCACGGCCGCCAGGCCGACGCTGCGTGGCAGGCCCAGCGTGCCGGTGATGTAGGTCAGGATGTAGAGGGAGAAGGTGTAGAACGCCACGTCCGTCCCGATCCGGGCGGCCATCGCCACCAGCAGGCCACGCGGATGCCGGCGCAGCACCTCCACCAGCGGCAACTTCGCCTTCGCCCCGGACTGCTCGACCTCGGCGAACAGCGGCGACTCGCTGATGGCCAGCCGGATCCACAGGCCGACCACGACCAGCACGCCGGAGAGCAGGAACGGCACCCGCCAGCCCCAGGACAGGAACGCGGACTCCGACAGCATGCTGTTGAGGATCCACAGCACGCCCGCGGCCAGCAGGTTCCCGGCGGGCACACCCACCTGCGGCCAGCTGGCGTTGAGGCCGCGCCGGTGCGGATCGCCGTGCTCCACCGACATGATCACGGCGCCGCCCCACTCGCCGCCCAGGCCGAGGCCCTGCAGGAACCGCAGGACCACCAGCAGGATCGGCGCTGCCACGCCGATCGCGGCGTACGTCGGCACCAGCCCGATCGCGAACGTGGCCGCGCCCATCAGCAGCAGGGTGACCACCAGGACGTTGCGGCGGCCGACCCGGTCACCGAAGTGACCGAAGACCACCCCGCCGAGCGGGCGGGCGACGAACCCCACCGCGTACGTGGTGAACGCCAGCAACGTGGCCGTCAGCGACTCGAACTGCGGAAAGAACAGTTCCCCGAAGACCAGCGCGGCGGCCGACCCGTAGAGGAAGAAGTCGTACCACTCCAGCGACGTGCCGATCAGGCTGGCGACGATGACCCGGCGCGGCGACGACGGGGTACGCGGGTGCGCGGCTGCGGACATGCCATCGGGTACCCGGAACTCCATCAAAGTACGCCGATGGAGTGACGCGGTGGTACAGGGTTGCACCGGTCCCCGCCGCGGCGCCGCTACGGTCGGCCGTATGACGTCACGACGCGGCGCCGATCCCGAGGTCCGCGAGCGGATCCGCACGCGCCGGCTGCTTCGCGGATGGAGCGTCCGGTACGCCGCCAGCAGGGCCGGGATCTCGCACGCCACCTGGAGCAGAATCGAACGGGGGCTGCAGGCGGCCGACAACCGGTTCATGCTGGCGACCATCGCCGGTGCGCTGGAGTGTGCTCCGGCCGACCTGGCCGGCGCCGACGTGCCGGCCCCCGACCGGGCGACCGCCGCCGCCCGCGCCGGTGTCCTCGGCCTGCGCCGGGCCCTGGTCGACATCGACCTGACCGAGTCACCGGACGGGTCCGCGCCACCGCTCGCCGACCTGGCCCGCAGCGTGGCCCTGGCCGACGCCCTGCACCAGGCGTGCGACTACGCCGGCGCCGCCCGCCTGCTCCCCGGCCTGCTGCGCGACCTGCACATCGAGACCGCCGGCCCGGACCATCGCGAGGCGCTGCGCCTGCTCTGCGACGCGACGTCCATCGCGTCCTCGGTGCTGCGCAGCCTCGGGCACCCCGCGGACGCCTGGCTGGGCGCCGAACGATGCCGCGACGCGGCGGACGCCTCCGGCGATCCGGTGTTGCGGGGCACCGCGGCGTACGCCCTGGCCAGAGCCGCCGTGGCATGCGGCTCGCACCAGCGTGGACAAACCATCGCCGAGCGGGCCGTCGACGACCTGGGCCGCCACCTCAGCCGTCCCGGCGGCCCGGAGGTGCTCGGCTCGCTGCACCTGGTCGCCGCCCTGGCCAGCCGCTGCCGGCAACGCCTCGACGACAGCCGCGACTGGCTCACCGAGGCGGCGGCGCTGGCCCGCCGCACCGGCGAGACCGACACGCTGAGCATGTTCTTCGGCCCCACCAACGTGGACATCTGGCGGATGAGCATCGAGGTCGACGACGGCGACCCGGGCCGGGTCGTGGAGATCGCCCGGCGCACCGACCCGGCGGCCATCCCGGTCGGTGTCCGGCAGGTCTTCTACTACGCCGACACCGCCCGTGCGCTGGCCCGCATCGGCGGGCGCGACCGCGAGGCGGTCCGTTTCCTGCTCACCGCCGAACGCGTCGCACCCCAGCACGTCCGCACGTCGGCCGAGCTCGCGGCGACCATCCGCCTGCTGCTCGACCGTTCCCGCCGACAGGCCGGCGGCACGGAGCTGCGCGGCCTGCACGAGCGCATGCAGGTCGGCTGATCCGGCACGCTGGTCAGCCGAGCCGGAACTCCCAGCCCTCCGGCTGCCAGGTGAAGGTGTCGGCGACCAGGTCACGCACGGTACGGCCGGTGGTCGCCCGCTCCAGCGCGCGATAGGTCGCGAGGTGGCCGATCAGCATGACGCGCCGGCCGGCCCAGCGGGTCGGCAGGTCGCCGAGGAGCCTGGACACGCGCGCGATCGCCTGCGCGTGGCTCTCACCGCCGGGATAGGGGCGGTCGCAGAAGTCCAGGCGGTCCCTCTTGACCTCGTCGGCGGGAGAGCCGTTGCGGCTGCCGAAGTCACATTCGCGCAGGCGCCAGTCGTACAGGATCGGGATGTCGGTGTCGCCGAAGGCGATCCGCGCGGTATCGGCCGCGCGCCGCAGGTCGGAGCTGAACACCGCGGCGATGCCGTCGTCCCGCCGGCGGCGGCCCATGGCCGCCGCGTCGGCGCGGCCCTGCGCGCTGAGACGCCCGGGCAGCCAGCCGGTGGCGATGCCGCGCTCGTTGTCCTCGCTCAACGCATGCGTCTCGAAAACCACCGCGATCGACATTGCCCGATGCTATCGAAAAGCGGTCGGGAAGTGGCCGCAATAGGCGGGAGGATGAGGGCATGACAGCAACGTGGAAGATTGAGCTCATCCCCGTCCCGGTCACCGACGTGGACCGGGCCAAGGCGTTCTACGAGCGGATCGGCTTCAACGCCGACCACGACTACACCGTGCGGGAGGGCCTGCGGTTCGTGCAGCTCACCCCGCCCGGATCGGCCTGTTCGATCGCCATCGGCGAAGGCCTCACCGAGAAGGCGCCGGGCAGCCAGGAGATCCAGATCGTGGTGGCGAACGCGTACGACGCCCGCAAGCAACTGCTGGACGCCGGGGTCGAGGCCGGCGAGGTGGACGTGCAGCCGTGGGGCAACTTCGTGCACTTCCGCGACCCGGACGGCAACAGCTGGTCGCTGCAGGCGATCGACTACCGGCCGAACGGCTGACCCACCCGGCACAGCGGCGGGCGCGCCGCTGGTAGACAGGTCGCCGTGACGGATGGATCTTCGATCAGGCAGGCCGGGCGGAACCTGGCGGTCGCCACGCTGGCATCCCGGATCGCCGGGTTCGTGCGCATCGTGGTGCTCGCCGCGGCGCTCGGGCTCGGCACCCGGCTGCTGGACACGTACAACATCGCCAACACCCTGCCGAACGCCGTCTACGAGCTGATCGTCGGCGGCACCATGGCCAGCGTCGTGGTGCCGCTGCTGACCCGGGCGGCGCTGAACGAGCCCGACGGCGGGGTGCTGTACGCGCAGCGGCTGCTCACCCTGATCATCTACGTCCTCAGCGGCATCACCGTGCTGGCGATCGTGGCCGCGCCGCTGCTGATCGACATCTACGCGCCCGGCTTCACCACCGAGCAGCGGGACCTGGCGATCGTCTTCAGCCGGTACTTCTTCCCGCAGATCCTGTTCTACGGCATCAGCGCGACCGCGGCCGCGATCCTGAACACCCGCGGGCGGTTCGGCGCGCCGGCGTGGGCGCCGCTGTGCAACAGCGTCATCGTGATCGCGGTCGGGTTGAGCTATGCGGCGGTCGGCGGCAGCACCACGACCACCCTGGCGGACGGCCACCTGCTGCTCCTGGCGGTCGGCACCACCGCGGGCGTCTTCGCCCAGATGACCCTCGTGGTGTGGGCGCTGCGCCGGGCCGGGTTCCCGATCCGCCTGCGCCTCGATCCGCGGGGCATCGCGATCCGGCGGATCGGTCAGTTGGGCAGCTGGGTGCTGCTGTCGGTCGTCACCACGCAGATCCTGGTCGCCGCGGCGACCCGGGCGGCCTCGTGGAGCGGGCCGGGCGGCATCACCGCCTACCAGAACGCGAACGCGATCTATCACGTACCGTTCGCGGTCATCGCCGTCTCCGTGATGACCGCGATGCTGCCGCGGCTGAGCCAGTACGCCGCGCGGGACGAACACCAGCGGGTCATCGCCGGGCTGTCCGGGGCGGTGCGCACCGCCCTGGTCGTCATGGCCCCGATCGCGGCGGCGTTCATCCTGCTCGGACCGCAGATCGCGACCGTGCTCTTCGATCACGGCAACAGCAACACCGATACCGTACGGGTGCTCGGCCTGGTCCTGTCGGCCTACGGGCTGACGCTGGTGCCGTTCACCAGCTACACGATCATGCAGCGGGGGCTCTACGCGCTGCAGGACACCAGGACGGCGGCCGTGATCACCGCTGTGGTGGCCGGCGTCGGGGTGGCGGGCTGCGCCGCGGCCGGGTGGCTGCTGTCCGCCGAGGACATCGTCATCGGGATCCCGATCGCGTACGCCGTCGCCTACACCACCGGGCTGAGCCTCACCGCCGTGGTGCTGCGCCGGCGGCTCGGGTTCATCGACGGCAAGCGCTTGATCCGTACCCATGCCCGGGTTTTCGCCGCGGCGGCCTGCGGCGCCGGCTGCGCGCTGCTCACCCGGTGGGCGCTGGCGCCGGCGCTGGACGCCTCGGCGTGGGTGGACGCGCTGGTCACCGGGGGTCTCGCCGCGCTCGCCGGGGGAGTGGGCTACCTCGCCGCCGGCCGGCTGCTGCGCCTGGCTGAACTGCGGCATCTGCTGAACGCGGCGCTGCCCGGCGTCCGGACCTGGTGAAACCCGAAACTCCATCAAGGCTCGCGCTATGAGGCGAGTTCCTCCGCGGCGCCCTTCCTGCTGGAGCTGCTGGCCGACCCCGCGACACCGGACCGGCCGGCCATCCTCGACCTGCTGACCTCGCTGGCGATCGGATATGACGAGTCCTGGCTGCCCGGCACGTTCCCGGTCGCCGACTATCGGCGCGACGCGGTCGGCGGCGCCGAGGTGCTGCGCGGCCGGCCGGTCCCGACCGGTGAGGAGGACGACGACAGCAGTTTTCTCTACTGGGAGTCGCTGGACGGGCCGGATCAGGAGCGGATGTTCGCGCACATCGAGCTGTGCGTCTACGACGCGGTCCGGGCCGGGGTGCCGCTCTTCTGCGACCTGCTGACCGACGCTGACCCGCCCCTGCGGGTGGCGGCCGCCTATGCGCTGGCGTGGTTCAGTGAGGACGCGGCGCTCAGCAGCGGCCCGCTGGCCGCCGCGGTCGCCGATCCGGAGGCGCCGGTGGCCGCGACGGCCCTGGTGGCGCTGGGCCTGATCGGTGCCTACGGGCTGCCCCGCAACCCCGAAGCCATGCGGGCGCTGGTGACGGCCGGTGATCCGGCGTAACAGCGAAGACGGCCGGGCCGCGATCGCGGCCCCGGCCTTTCCCGCTCCGGCGGTTCAGACGGCTGCGGGGACGGCCATCGGCTCGGCGGCCGGCTCGGGCGCCGGGTTCGAGCGGGCGGCGCGGCGCTGACCGGCCACGCACATCGCCAGACCGGCGGCCGGCCGGCCGAGAAGCACCACCAGGTGCGCCGCCGCGCCGTGGCCGTCGAAGAGCGCGGTCACCACCAGCGGATCACCAGTGAATCGCCAGCGGCATCCGGATGCTCCTTTTCAACAGCAACGAGCAACACGAACTACCGAAGAGGAAACATCCAGATGAAGCTCAACAAGTTCCGCCGGCTGCTCGGAGTCGGTTTGGCGGCGACGACCCTCCTGGTGGGCGCGGAACTCGCGATCACGCAACCGGCGGTGGCCGCTCCCTGCGGCGACTTGAGCAACTGCGACGATCCGGTCGAGGATCCGATACCCGTGCCGGTCAAACCCTCGCGACCCGGCGGGTACGAGCCGCTGTACGTCGCGCTGGGCGACTCGTTCGGCTCGGGCGAGGGCGCCCCGGACACCCTGCAGCCGTGGACCCACGAGAAGTGCCACCGGTCCTCGCTGTCCGCGCCGCTGCGTGCCGCCAAGCGCCTCGCGCAGAACAACAAGTACGCCGGCAACATCCTCTACTCCAGCTTCGCCTGCAGCGGGGCGACCCTGGACTGGTCGATGGGGCTGAACGGGACGAAGGACGGCGGCATCCTGACCGGGCAGACCTCCACCGGCATGCCCTCGCAGATCGCCCAGGTCAACGCGAAGTACGGCAGCCGCAAGATCGACGCGCTGAGCATCTCGATCGGCGGCAACGACCTGAGCTACGCGGACATCCTGCAGGACTGCTCGTTCGGCAACTGCGTGCCGTGGGACAGCAAGACCCGCAAGATGGTCGCCTGGGACACCCCGCGGCTCGAGATCGGCCTCAACTCCCTGATCACGGCGATCCAGGGGGATGAGAACGGCAGGTACCGGTACCTCGACGGCAACGCCAGTTACGTGTACCTCACCGCGTACCCGGACCTGTTCAACGACGCCAACGGCAACGCCTGCAACAGCACCGGCGGACTCTTCGTCGAAGGGTTCACCGCGGCGGAGAACGAGGTGATGCGGGGTTACCTGGCCCAGCTCAACGGCATGCTCGCCAAGGCGGTCGCCGACGCGAACGCCCGGCGGACCGTCGGCCACAAGCCGGTCTGGAAGCTGATCCCGGCGCCGGACTTCACCCGTAACGGGTACTGCTCCACCAAGAAGCTCATCAACACGTTCAACGACAGCATGTGGTTCCAGAAGGACATCAAGGGCACCATGCACCCGAACGCCGCCGGGCACCTGGCGTGGAGCAACCAGCTGTACAACTCGCTGAGCTGGATCGCGACCAGCTGATCACCGCAACACACGCGAAGGGGACGGGTCCTCAGGGACCGTCCCCTTCGCCGCGAGAAGGGCGATCCGCGAGTGGTCCAGCGTGCGGCCCCGGGCCGCGACCTCGGCCGGCACCACGTCGTCGAGCCGCCCGGTCATCTCATCGACGTAGCGGCCGAGGTCGACCGGATCCATCAGGGTCGGCGAGAAGCCGATCAGCTCGCCCTGATGCAGGGCGGCGGCCAGCAGTTCGGCGGCATGCTCCGCCCGGCCCTGCCGGTACCGCACATAGGCGAGCGTGGTGAGCAGGACGATCCACGAGGTGCGGTCGCCCTCGGCATAGATGCGCGCCAGCCCGTCGACGAGCATCCGCTCCACCTCGGCGTCGAAGCGGCCCTGCGCCACCCGGCACTTGGCCAGCAGCCAGGACGAGGAGCCGTAACACCAGGCGTGCCCGGCCCGCTCGGCCGCCTCGATCGAGTCGGTGAGCGCCGCGGCCGCCCGGTCGAGGTCACCGGCGCGGAAGTAGGCGGTGCCGAGGCTCATCAACGCCTCGGCCTCGGTCCGCGTCGCCTGGTTGGCCCGCGCCAGCCCCAAGGCGGCGCCGGCGTGCTGTTCCGCCTCGACGACCTGGCCGCCACCGGCCTCGAAGTACGCGATCGTGGTGAGCGCCTCACCGGCGGCGATCGGATCGTCGCACCGGGCGGCCAGCCGGCCGAGGTGAGCCAGCGCCCCACCGACCGAGGGCAGATCCCCGCCGAGGTAGCTGAGCACGGCCAGGCCGATGGTCGTGAGGATCCGCAGCCGTACGGGTGCGCTGTCGGATTCCGCGTCACGCCAGTGGTCGACGACCGGCCGTACGTGTCGCAGGCCTTCGGTGATGTGCCCGGTCCGATACCAGTACCAGTACATGCCGGCGCAGATCCGCAGGCTGACGGCCGGATCGTCCCGGCTGTGGTCGAGCGCGGCCCGGATGTTCGCGTGCTCGGTGGAGAGCCGGGCCATCCACTGGGCGCTGCGCGCGTCACGCAACGCGTCGACCGCCTCGTCGGCGAGTTCACAAACCCATGCCGCATGCCGTTTCCGCAGCTCGGCGGTGCGTTCCGGGGTGCGCTGCCGGTCGGCGAACTGGCGCAGCGTCTCCAGGATCTGATAGCGGCGCGGGTTGCCGCCGACGACGGTGACCATCGACTTGGCGGTCAGGGTGTCCAGGTGCGCGAAGATGTCGGTGCTCCGGGTCACCACCATCGCCGCGCGCAGGTCGAAGCCGCCGGCGAAGACCGCGAGGGCGGTGAAGGACTCCTTCTCCGCGTCGGAGAGCAGGTCCCAGGACCACTGCACGGTCGCGAGGATCGTGGCGTGCCGGCGGTTGCCGCGCGGTCCGCCGCGCAACACCGCGAACCGGTCGTGGGCGAGGGTGGCCAGCTGGTCGACGGAGAGCACGGCGCACTGCGCGGCGGCCAGCTCGATGGCCAGGGGCAGGTTGTCGAGCTCGGCGCAGAGCCGGGCCACCGGGTCGCGGGCGCCGTCGACGCCGGTGGCCCAGTCGGGGTCGACCGCCGCGGCCCGCTGCGCGAACAGCTCGACGGCCTCACCCGCGGTACCGGCCGACAGCGGCGGAACCTCGAACCGTCGCTCTCCTTCGACCTGCAGCACCTCCCGGCTGGTGGCCAGCACCCGCACGTTCGGGCAGGTCCGCAGCAAGGTGGTGACGAACTCCGCGACGCCGTCGACGATCTGCTCGCAGTTGTCCAGGACGATCAGCGTGGTACGCCGCCGCAGGGCGTCGAGCAGCACGGCCGGGTTGCCGTTCGCGGCGATCGACAGGGCGCCGGCGATGGTGTCGGCGATCAGGGTCGGATCGTGCAGGCCGGCCAGCTCGACCAGCCACGGCCCGTCGCCGCCGCCGTGCCGGCGGGCCGTCTCGACCGCCAGCCGGGTCTTGCCGATCCCGCCGGTGCCGGTCAGCGTGACCAGCCGGTGCTCGTCGATCAGCGCCGTGAGCTGTTCGAGTTCGCGGCCGCGCCCGGTCAGGGTGGACAGGGCGGCGGGCAGGTTTCCGGTACGGACCTCGGGCGCCGGTGCGGCGGCGATCTCGGCCCGCTCCGGTACGGCGAGCAGTCGCGGGTCCTGGCAGAGGATGGCGTTCTGGAGGGCTTCGAGTTCGGGTCCGGGGTCGGTGCCGAGTTCCTCGGCGAGAACGTCCCGTGCCGAGCGCAGCGCGGCTAGCGCGTCCCCGATGCGACCGGCCCGGTAGAGCGCCGTCGCGAGCAGCGTCCAGGCGTGCTCGCGCAGCGGATGCTCCTTGGTGAAGACGCCCAGCCTGGCCGCCACCGAGACGTGATCGCCCAGGGCGAGCTCCGCCTCCAGCCGTCCCTCCTCGGCGTCCACCCGCAGCTGTTCCAGGCGCATCGACTCGCCGTCGGCGAAGGCGCGGCCGGCACAGTCGGCATACGCGCGCCCGCGCCACAGCGCCAGCGCCTGCCCGAAGGCGCGGGCGGCCTCGGCCGGCCGGGCGGCGGCCAGCTCGGCGCGCCCCAGCTCGGACGATGTGGTGAAGCGGAAGGCGTCGACCGCGTCCGGGTCGAGAGTCAGGGTGTATCCGGTTCCGCCGCGCAGCAGCACGCGCGGGCGCCGCGCTGCCCGTTCGGGTTCGAGCGCCCGGCGGAGGGTGGCGATGTGGCCCTGCAGGGTCACCTTCGCCGACGGCGGTGGATCGGAGGGCCAGACCGCGTCGATCAGTTCGTCGTCGGTCACCATCAGGCCGGCTGACACCACGAGCCGGCACAGCACGGCCCGTGGCCCGGGACCGCCGATCGCCGCTTCGGCGCCGTCCACCAGCACACTCGTCCGGCCGAGCACGCCGATGTCCAGTGGCCTCGTCAACTCTGGTCCTCCCTGATGAGTGACGTGATCATAGGAGCCGGGCCGGGCCGGAGTCGTGGGGGTGTAACGCCGAAGATCCGCTGAACGCTCTTTCCAGTGCGAGCGCATCGACAGCGCTCATCCCGCACAGCAAGAGGGGGATCATGTTCCACTCACCGGCATCCGCGCGTACGCGCCTCACCTCGGCGCTGGCACTGGCGGCCGCCGCGTTTGCGACGCTGCTGCCCGCAAGCCCCGCCGCGGCCGCTCCGAGATCCGCCGATCTGGTGGTCGGCCTCACGGCGGATCGGAGCGAGGCCGGTCCGGACGGCGCCACGGTCGTCGTCGACGTCGCGTTACGCAACATCGGCGGAACGAAGGCCTCCGCCGGTGCGCTGAAGCTCGCCCTGCCGGCCGGCGCGACGTTCCGCTACGGCGAGCTGCCGGACGGCTGGACCTGCGACGTCGCCGCGAGCGCCTGTTCCTTCGGGGATGTCGCCGCGGGCACGGCGGCTCCCACCCTGAGCCTGGCGGTCGTCCTCCCGGCGGGCACGCACGGCCAGACGGCGACCATCGCCGTGACGGCGGAAACCCCCAGCCGGGAGTCGTCGAAGACGAACAACACCGCCGCCGTCTCGGTCAGCTACATCGTCCAGCCGGACCTGGCGTTCGAGTGGCGCCCGGAGTCGAGCGACGTGTCGTACCTGGGTGGCATGGGTGCGCGCGCCTTCGTTCAGGCGTTCGCCACCAACATCGGCACGGCGGCGGCGCCCGGCGTGCGCTTCCGGTTCACGCCGCCGGCCGCGGCCACGGTCGACCCCGGCCAGGACTGGACCTGCGACACCTCGGCTCCGGCCTGGACCTGCACCAACGGGCGCACGCTCGGGGCCGGCGAGTCCGCGTACCTGAACCTGACGATCGCGATGCCGGCCGGCACGGTGGGCGACACCGTCACCATGAGCGGATCGGTCTCCACCACGGCGACCGAGCGGTCGCTGAGCAACAACAGCGGTCAGACCTCCTTCCGGTACGTGGTGCCGCGCCCGGCCGACGTCATGGTCACCAGCGTCTCCGCCGTGCCCAGTTACCAGGTGAAGGCGAACGAGGAGTTCGACCTCCACGTCGAGCTGGACAACGCCGGCGGCAGCCCGGCCGAGAACGTCAAGGTCCGGGTCCCGCTGCCCCCGACCGTCCGGGTCGTCTCTCTCCATCCCGAGTCCGCCGATTGGACCTGCACGACAGCGGAGCGGGCCGTCGAGTGCGCCCGCGACAGCGCCTACGACGTGGCGCAGCTCTACAACCGGCTGCGGATGCGGCTGGTCGCCGTTGCGGGCACCCCGGACGGGCCGCTCGACTTCACCGCCACCGTCGCCACGACGAGCCCGGAGGAGAACACCGGGAACAACTCCGCCCAGGGCGGCACCGTCTACTTCGCCGAGGGCACGATGAGCGGCCACGCCTGGCTCGACAACGACCGTGACGGGCAGCGCGACGCCGGCGAGCCGAGCGCGTACGGCAAGGTTGGCAAGATCGAGTTCGTGCTGGAGGGCACCGAGCCGACCTGGGACGTGCCGCGCGGTTACGTCGACGAGAGCGGCGTCTACTCCACCCGGCTCAAGCCCGGCCGGTACGTCGCCAACGTCTACCTGATGGACGGCATCCCGTATGAGTTCACCACCCCGGACGCGGGCGACGACGCCACCGACTCGGACGTGGTCGGCAGCGTCGGCGGCTACTACAACCGCGGCTGGAGCGCCGTCGTGGAGGTCACCGACGCCGGCGACACCGTCGTCGACATCGGTCTCGCGCCGGTTGCCTGACGGGGCCCATCAGTGCGATCTTCGGCCGTGTGAAGCGGGCCGAGATCTACCGTGACGGGGTCACCCTCTGCTGCCTCGACGGAGGGGAGGGTGACCCCGTCGTCCTGCTCCACGGCCTGGCCGGGAGCGCTCAGGAGATGCTGCCCACCGCCGAGTCCCTGATCCGGCGCGGCCACCGGGTCATCGCCGTGGATCAACGCGGGCACGGCCGTTCCACGCGCCGGCCCGCTGATCTGTCCCGGCAGGCCTACGTTCAGGACGTGGTCGCGGTCATCCGCACGCTCACTGCCGGCGAACCGGTGTCGCTGGTGGGCCAGTCGATGGGCGGGCACACGGCGATGCTGGTGGCTGCGGACCACCCCGCGCTGGTGCGCCGGCTGGTGCTGCTGGAAGCGGGGGTCGGCGGAAGCAGCGGCGAGGACTACCCGGCCGAGCTCGAAGCCTGGTTCGCCTCCTGGCCGGTGCCGTTCCCCGGCGCCGCGGCCGCCGCCGAATTCCTGGGCTCGACGCCGATAGCCCGGGCATGGCTCCGCGATCTGGAGGATCGCGGCGACGGACTGTGGCCGCGGTTCGACGCCGACGTCATGCGAAACGCGATCGCGCCGGTGGCGAATGCGGCACGGTGGGCAGAATGGCAGAGAATCACCGCGCCCACCCTGCTCGTTGAGGGAGAGAACGGCATCCTGCCGGATCCTGAGGTCCGGCGGATGCGGGAGCTACGGCCCGGCGCCCGGCACGTCGTCATCCCGGACGCCGGTCATGATGCTCACCTGGAGCAGCACGATGCCTGGGTGCGAGCGCTGAGCGACTTCCTCGACGACGACGACGACGACGCGACGCGACGACGCGACGAGGCGACGCCGCGAGGCGACGACGCGACGATGCGAGAGGGCGGTGAGCGGTGACCCGCTACGTCATCAATCTGAAGGACCTCGACCGGACGCGGATCGACCTCGCCGGCGGCAAGGGCGCCCACCTCGGGCAGCTTTCGCGGATCGACGGCATCCGGGTCCCGCCCGGCTTCTGCGTCACGACCGCCGCCTTCGACCGGATCATCGCCGAGACGCCGGCGCTGCCCGCAGAGCTCGCCCGGCTGGCTGAGCTCGACCCCGGCGACCGGGACGCGATCCGCGACCTCAGCGCGCGGCTGCGCCACACGGTCGAGACGCTGGCCGTGCCGGACGATCTGGCGGCGGAGATCAGCCACGCGCTCGGGGAGGGGACCGCCTACGCGGTGCGGTCCAGCGCGACCGCGGAGGACTCGGCCGCGGCCTCCTTCGCCGGCCAGCACGACACCTACCTCAACGTGATCGGCGAGGCGGCCGTGCTCGACCACGTCCGCCGGTGCTGGGCGTCGCTGTTCGCCGAGCGGGCGGTCACCTACCGGCTGCGCGCCGGGGTCGATCACCACACGGTGCGGATGGCTGTCGTCGTACAGGAAATGGTCTTTCCGACGGCAGCCGGGATCCTGTTCACCGCCGACCCGGTGACCGGCAACCGGCGGGTGACCTCGATCGACGCCGGGTTCGGCCTCGGCGAGGCCCTGGTCTCCGGGTTGGTCAACGCCGACGTCTACCGGGTTCGCGACGGCGCCGTGGTGACCCGCAAGATCGCCGCGAAGCGGCTCGCCATCCACGCCGCGCCCGGCGGCGGCACCGAACACCAGCAGGTCGAGCCGCAGCGCCAGGACCTTCCGGTCCTGCAGGACCCCGAGATCGTACGGCTGGCCGAGCTCGGCCGGGTGGTCGAGGCGCACTTCGGCAGCCCACAGGACATCGAGTGGTGCCGCGACGACGACGGCTTCGCGATCGTGCAGAGCCGGCCGATCACCACGCTGTTCCCGATCCCGGAGGCCGCCGACGACGGCAACCACGTCTACCTCTCGGTCGGCCACCAGCAGATGATGACCGAGGCGATGCGGCCGCTGGGGCTGTCGGTGTGGAAGCTGACCTCCCCGGCGCCCATGGTCGACGCGGGCGGGCGGCTCTTCGTCGACGTCACCCCGCGCCTGACGGATCCGGCCATGGTGCAGGCGATCGAACGCTCGGATCCGCTGATGGGCGACGCGCTGCGGACCGTCGCCGACCGGGAGGGCTTCCTGCCCACGGCGGCCGCACCGCAGGCCGCCCCGGCCGGTGACCGGCCCGAGCCGGAGCCGCTCGCGACCGATCCGGCGATCGTCACCGCCCTGATCGAGGGGATGGTGGCTTCCCTCGACACGTTGCGGCGGGAGATCGGCGCGAGGTCCGGCGCGGAGCTGCTGGAGTTCGTCGAGTCCGACATCCGGGCGATCCGGCGGCAGGTCTTCGAGCCCCGGAACCTGCAGGCGATCATGGCCGGGATGGACGCCACCTGGTGGCTGAACGAGAACCTGCAGACCTGGCTGGGGGAACGGGGCGCGGCCGACACGCTCACCCAGTCCGCCGCGCACAACGTCACCTCGGAGATGGGGCTGGCGCTGCTGGACGTCGCGGACGCGGTCCGCCCGTACCCGGAAGTGATCGCAGTCCTGGAGAGCGCCGCGGACGACGGGTTCCTCGGCGCGCTGCCGCGGCTGCCCGGAGGGCAGCAGGCGCGCGACGCCATCCAGGCCTGGCTCGACGAGTACGGCATGCGCTGCGTCGGCGAGATCGACATCACCCGGCCCCGGTGGAGCGAACACCCCACCGCGATCGTGCCGATGATCCTCAGCAACGTCCGCAACGCCGAACCCGGCGCCCGCGAGCGGCGTTTCGCCCAGGGCCTGCGCGAGGCCCGTGAGAAGGAGCGCGACCTGCTGGCCCGCCTGCGGGAGCTGCCCGGCGGCGAGGCGAAGGCCACCGAGACCAAGCGGATGATCGACCGGGTCCGGACCTTCATCGGCTACCGGGAGTACCCGAAGTACCACCTGGTCAGCCGCTACTTCGTCTACAAGAAGGCGCTGCTGGCCGAAGCCCGCCGCCTGGTCGAGGCCGGCGTCCTGCACGACGCCGAGGACATCTTCTTCCTCACCGTGCCGGAGCTGACGGAGGTCGTGCGTACCCGCCAGGTCGATGACGGGCTGCTGCGCGAACGCCGGCAGGCGTTCGCGCAGTTCCAAGCGCTCACCCCGCCCCGCGTGCTCACGTCGGAGGGCGAAGCCGTCACCGGCGCCTACCGGCGCGCCGACCTGCCGCCCGGCGCGCTGGCCGGCCTGCCCGTCTCGGCCGGCACCGTCGAGGGCCGGGCCCGGGTCGTCCTCGACATGGCCGAGGCCGACCTGGAACCCGGCGACATCCTGGTCACCGCCTACACCGACCCGAGCTGGACGCCGGCGTTCGTCACCGTCGGCGCCCTGGTCACCGAGGTCGGCGGCCTGATGACCCACGGCGCGGTGATCGCCCGCGAGTACGGGCTGCCGGCCGTCGTCGGCGTGGAGAACGCCACCACACTGATCAGCGACCGGCAGCGCATCCGCGTGCACGGCACGGACGGCTACGTCGAGCTGCTCGACTGAGCCACGCCACCGATCAGGCGCGCGCGACCGCGTCGGCGGAGACCGGCTCCAGGGCCGTCTCCAGGATCTCCCGGACGTCGGACACGATGTGAACGGTCAGCGCCGCCCGCACGTCGGCCGGGACGTCGTCCAGGTCCGGCTCGTTGCGTTCGGGCAGGTAGACCTCGGTCAGGCCGGCCCGCTGAGCGGCGAGCAGTTTCTGCTTCACGCCGCCGATCGGCAGCACCCGGCCGGTCAGCGACACCTCGCCGGTCATCCCGACCTCGGCGCGCACGTTGCGGCCCAGCAGCAGCGACACCAGCGCGGTCGTCATCGTGACGCCCGCCGAGGGGCCGTCCTTGGGCACCGCGCCCGCCGGTACGTGCAGGTGGATCGGGTGGTCCAGCTGTTCGGGGGAGATGCCCAGCTCGCCGGCGTGCGCCCGGACCCAGGAGAGGGCGATCTGCGCGGACTCCTTCATCACGTCGCCGAGCTGGCCGGTGACCGACAGGCCTCCGGTGTTGCCGGGCAGCAGGGACGCCTCGATGTAGAGCACGTCACCGCCCATCCCGGTGACCGCCAGGCCGGTGGCGACGCCGGGGACCGCGGTGCGCTCGCCGGACTCCGGCGTGAACCGGGGGCGCCCGATCAGATCCTTCAGGTCGCCGGTGTCGATGGTGGCGGGCAGGTCCCGCAGCGACACCTTGCGGAACGCCTTGGCGAGCAGGCGCTCGAACGACCGCACCCCCGCCTCCCGGGTGTAGTCGGCGGCGATCTCGCGCAGGGCGGCCTCGGTGACCGTCACCTCGCCGGGGGCGAGGGCGGCCCGTTCGAGCTGGCGGGGCACGAGGAAGTCGCGGGCGATGGCGACCTTGTCGTTCGCGGTGTAGCCGTCGATGGTGATCAGCTCCATCCGATCGAACAGCGCCTGCGGGATGGTCTCCAGGACGTTCGCGGTGGCGATGAAGAGCACGTCGGACAGGTCGAGGTCGAGATCCAGGTAGTGGTCGCGGAACGTGTGGTTCTGCGCCGGGTCGAGGACTTCGAGCAGTGCCGCCGCCGGGTCGCCGCGGTAGTCGCTGCCGACCTTGTCCACCTCGTCGAGCAGCACGACCGGGTTCATCGTGCCGGCCTCCTTGATGGCGCGGACGATGCGGCCGGGCAGCGCGCCGACGTAGGTCCGGCGGTGGCCGCGGATCTCCGCCTCGTCGCGGACACCGCCGAGCGCGACCCGGACGAACTTGCGGCCCAGGGTGCGGGCCACCGACTCGCCGAGCGAGGTCTTGCCGACCCCGGGCGGGCCGGCCAGCAGGATCACCGCGCCGGAGCCGCGGCCGCCGACCGTCTCCAGGCCGCGGGACTCGCGGCGGGCGCGGACGCCCAGGTATTCGACGATGCGCTCCTTGACCTCGTCGAGGCCGTGGTGGTCGGCGTCGAGCACCGCCCGTGCCGCGGCCAGGTCGGTGTTGTCGCTGGTGCGGACGTTCCACGGCAGGTCGAGCACGGTGTCGAGCCAGGTCCGGATCCAGGCGGCCTCCGGGTTCTGGTCGCCGGCGCGCTCGAGTTTGCCGGCCTCGCGCAGTGCCGCCTCGCGGACGGCTTCCGGCAGATCGGCGGCCTCGATGCGGGCCGGGTAGTCGTCGGTGCCGTCGGGCTCGCCTTCGCCGAGCTCCTTGCGGATCGCCTTGAGCTGCTCGCGCAGCAGGTATTCGCGGTTGCGCTTCTCGACGTTCTCGCGGACGTCCTTCTCGATCGTGTCGCTGATCTCGGACTCGGCCAGGAAGTCCTTAGTCCACTCGATCAGCAGCCGCAGCCGGGCCTCGACGTCCGGGGTCTCCAGCAGCTCGCGCTTGCGGTCGTTGGACAGATAGGGCGCCCAGCCGGCGGTGTCGGCCAGGTCGCCGGGGTCGTCGATGGCGCTGACCGAGTCGATCACCTGCCACGCCTCGCGGCGCTGCAGGACCGAGACGACCAGCTTCCTGTACGCGTCCGCGAGGTCCCGTACCTCCTCGCTCGGCGCCGCGGGGGTGACCGGCTCGGCCTCGACCCACAGGGCCGCGCCGGGGCCGGTCACCCCGCTGCCGATGCGGGCGCGCGGGCCGGTGCGTAACACGGCGGCCGGTGAGCCGCCGCGGATCCTGCCGACCTGTTCGAGGGTGGCCACCACGCCGTAGGAGGCGTACCGGTCCTCCAGCCGCGGGGCGATCAGCAGCTCGGAGCCGGCCGAGGTGCGGGCCGCGTCGACGGCGGCCTGGGCGGCCTCGTCCAGGACGACGGGGACGACCATGCCCGGAAGCAGGACGACGTCGTCGAGGAACAGCACGGGGAGTCGCTTGCTGGTCACGTTTACCTCCGGGAGGTTGAGTATGACCGGCTCAACCTCGGCGGGGTTCCGGATCTTCCGGCGTTCACTGCGAGCGAACAGCGGCCGTTCCGGCGATGGAGACCGGCTGCCGCGTAATGGGGATGACGGCCGGCGCGGATCACCGTAGGGTCGCTGCCCATGCTCGAGTCACAGCGCGAACCGGTGCCGTTCAACGACGACGACGAGACCGACACGGCACTGGCGTTCCTGTCCTTCAGCCGGTCCTGCGTCCTGAAGAAGCTGGACGGCCTGGACGAGGAGCAGATGCGGCGCCGCCTGGTGGTCTCCGAGACGACGCTGCTCGGGCTGGTGCATCACCTGACCGGCGCCGAGCGGTACTGGTTCGGCTACACGCTGGCCGGCGACGACCGATATGCCGACGTCGACCTGGGCATGACGGTCGCCGACGGGCAGTCCGCCGACCAGGTCATCGCCGGCTATCACGCCGCGATCGCCGACAGCGACGCGCTCATCCGCGCTGTCGGCGACCTCGACGTGCGTACCGCCCAGCCGGTGAACGAGGCGCCCCGCACACTGCGCTGGGTGCTGGCTCACGTGACCGGCGAGACCACCCGGCATGCCGGGCACGCCGACATCCTCCGCGAACTGATCGACGGCGTCACCGGCCGCTGACGGAGCACTGACCGTCCGCGAGGACGTAATGGTTCGGGCCGGTCTGGCGCAGCGTGCGCACGGTGAAGGTGTTCCACAGCCCCATCGCCTGGCCGGACCCGTTGGCGTACGTGTAACCGCCGGACTGCGTGGCCCGCCCCGCGGTGGTGTGCGCGTAGTTGCTCGCGGTGAAACACGGCTGCGCGGTGGGAGACGGCGTGGGCGACACCGTGGGGGAGGGCGACGGCGGGGGCGTGCCGCCGCCCAGTCCCCACGACCGGGCGATGTGGTAGGACGAGCAGATCGAGCTCAGGAAGTACGCGCCCGTCGTGCCGCACTGGTCCTCCGCGCTGCCCGGCGCGACCGGCGTGCCGTGCCCGAGCCCCCGCACCTCGTAGAGCGACACCGCGCTGCGCCCGGTGCTGTCGTGGTAGTTCGTCACCGTGGTCGAACCCGGCAGGCCCGCGGTCGACGACGGCGTCTGCGAGATGCCCCAGACGTTGGTCCACTGGTCGCGCAGTTCGGTGGCGTTCGCCGGGACCACGGTGGTGTCCGCGGTGCCGTGCCAGATGGCGACCCGCGGCCACGGGCCGGTGTATCCGGGGTTCGCCGCCCGGACCAGGTCGCCCCACTGCTTCGGCGTCCTGCTCTGCGCCTGGTACTGGCAGACGGTTCCGCAGTTGTAGGGCAGGCCGGCGACGACCGCGCCACCGGCGAACACGTCCGGGTAGGCGGCGAGCATCACCGCGGTCATCGCCCCGCCCGCGGAGAGACCGGTGACGTAGACCCGGGAGGCGTCCGACCCGTACGTCCTGATGGCGTGATCGACCATCTGCTTGACGGACAGGGCCTCGCCCTGGCCGCGGGCGATGTCGCCCGCGGTGAACCAGTTGAAGCAGGAGAGCGCGTTGTTCGCCGAGGTCTGCTCGGGAAAGACGATCGCCGCCTGATACAGGTCCGCGTACTTGGGCCAGCCGGAGTTGCTGTAGTAGGCGTTCGCGCTCTGCGTGCAGCCGTGCAGGGCCACGATCAGCGGCCGGCCGGCGGGCAGACCGGTGGGGACGTAGGAGTACATGCGCAGGGCGCCGGGGTTGCTGCCGAACGAGCCGACCTGCGTGAGGGTGGCGGCCGCGTTCGCGGGGGAGAGCGGGGACATCGCGAGACCGGCGACGGCCAGCACCGCAGCGAGCAGCGCCGGCCACAACCTTCGGGGATTCATGTCGCGGACGTTACGGCGATGTTAATCAGAGGCCTATGTGGAGCGGATCCACAACCACGCATCCACCTGTGTGGATCGTCAGCCGACGACCTTGCCCGGGTTGAACAGGTTCAGCGGATCCAGCGTCTGCTTCACCGCGACCTGCATCGCCAGAACCGCCGGCGACAGCTCCTGCCGCATCCCGGCCCGTTTCAGCAGCCCACCCCGTGCTCGCCGGTCACCGTGCCACCCATCGCGACCGCCTCGCTCAGCATCTCCTCGAACGCGGCCTGCGCCGCGCGCCTCGCCGCCTCGTCGCCGGCGGCGGCCAGGATCATCGGATGCAGATTGCCGTCACCGGCATGCGCGATCGTCGCGATGGTCACCCCGTGCCGGGCGCCGATCGCTTCGATCGCCAGGAGCATTTCCGGTACGCGGGAGCGCTGCACACAGACGTCCTCCGTGAGTACGGGGCTCAGCCGCTCCAGAGCCGGATAGGCGAGCCGCCGCGCCGCGAACAGCGCCTCCGCCTCGATCTCGTCGGTGGACCGCTCCGCCCACAGCGCCCCGGCCGACCGGAACACCCCGGCCACCGCTGCGGCCTCCTCGTCCCCGGCCGCCCCCGCGGTGTCCAGCTGGGCGAGCAGCAGCGCCGCCGCGTCCGCCTCCAGCCCCAGGTGCTTCCACTCCTCGACGGCCCGCAGACAGGTCCGGTCGAGCAGCTCCAGCGCGGCCGGCAGCAGCCCCGCCCGGGTGACCGCCGCGACCGCCTCACCGGCGGCGACCACGCTGCCGAACGCACCCACCACGGTCCGCGGCGCCTCCCGGCGGGCCGGCCGCAGCCGCAGCGTCACCTCGGTGATCACCCCGAAGGTGCCCTCCGAGCCGGTGAACAGGCCCGCCAGGTCGTAGCCGCTCACGCCCTTCGTGGTGCGCCGGCCGAGCCGCACCACGGTGCCGTAGTCACCGGCCGGGCCGCCCACCGCGGCCTCCATGCCGAGCACGTAGTCGCGGGTCACCCCGTACTTGAGGCAGCACAGCCCGCCCGCGTTGGTGGCGACGTTGCCGCCGATCGTCGACCACGGCGCGCTCGCCGGATCCGGCGGGTACCACAGCCCGTGCGCGGCGACCGCCTTCTTCAGGTCGTCGTTGACCACACCCGGCTGCACGGTCGCGGTCATGTTGTCGGCGTCGATCTCGACGATCCGGTTCATCTTCGACAGGTCGAGGATCATCGCCCCGTCGACCGCGTTCGCCCCGCCGGACAGCCCGGTCCCGGCGCCGCGCGGGACGATCGGGATCTGCCGTTGCGCGCAGGCCCGCACCACCCGCCGCACCTCCTCGGTGCTCCGCGGTCGCACAGCGGCCACGGCCTTGCCGTAGGGCGCCCACTCGGCGTCGTCGTGGCTGAGCGAGGCGAGCACATCGGGGTCCTCGACCACATCCATGGTCCCCAGGCTCTCGGTGATCCCTGCCATCTCCCGACCCTACGGCGACGCCCCCGGTTCCATCGACAGCGATCGCCGTGTCCGCCATCGTGTCCGCGGTGCCGGCCACGGCCGGCCAGGTCGCCGAGCTGCCCAGAGGCAAGCCAGCTCCGCACCCGGCCGGGCTGGCCCGGCTACGCCCGAGGGACAGTACCGGCGCGACTTCTCCGGCTACACCCGGTGCACGGGCGCGGCCTGCCCGCAGAACCCCAACCCCAACTGGAAGGGGAACCTCGCCGGCACGCCCGCCCGCGACGGTCGCCGCAGGTACTTCGACAACCAGGTGTACCGGGCCGCGGAGATCGACTGCCCGACCAACCCGAACGGTCACACCATCGCCTACCTCCAGATCGTCGACGACGCCGGCACGTTCCGCGGCTTCGTCGGCGCGGAGGCGAGCCTCATCCAGCGCCAGTCCGGCGGCGCCTACGTCGGCTCGGAGTTCCTGCTGCGCGCCTGAGCCGCGCCGCTGACGTCACGCACGCCGGATGCGATACCGCAGGTGGGTCGCCTCCGGCGTGTCGATGACCCGCACGATCTCCAGCTCCACCGGCGACGGCAACGTGTCGAACAACCGGCGGCCGCCGCCCAGCAGCACCGGGATCTGGTGGATCTGCACCTCGTCCAGCACGCCCGCCTCGATCGCCCGCTGCCCGGTGTACGCGCCGTGCACCAGCACGTCCCGGTCCCCGGCCGCCTCCTTGGCCTGCCGCATCGCGCTGGCGATCCCGTCGGTCACATAGGTGACCAGCGGATGCTTCGCCGCCGACTCCCCGGCCGGCCGGTGGCTCGGCACGAAGATCGGCATCCCGTGGTGATCGCCACCCCAGTGGTCGACGATCTCCACTGTCCGCCGCCCCGCGACGACGGCGCCGGTCGCGTTGTACTCGGCGAGCATCTCACCGGCCACCCCGCCGGACCGGAAGGTCTCCCCGTCCGGCATCAGCCCCCAGTGGTGCAGCCGGTTGCCGTCCGTCCCACCGAGCCGATCCCCGGCGTCGGCGATGTACCCGTCGAGGGAAACCGACATGTAGAGAACCGCAGCACTCATTTCCGCCTCCGCCTTCTCGTCCCGACATCGCTAAGACCGAACCGGGCGGCGATTCTCATCGCTGACAGGCCCGGCCGCGATGCCGTTCGGCGCGCTGCTGGCCGGCTTGTTCGCCCCGCTGATGACCGGGCAGCCGAACAGGTCGGTGAGCACAGCGCGCTGGTGATCGGTCAGCGGATTGGCGAAGACCGCCACATCGACCCCGGCCGCGCGGCATGCTTCGGCGACTTCGCGTGCTCTGCCCGGGCTCAGCAACGTCCGCCGCGACAACGGCGCGGACATCCTGCTCACGCCGCCGTGTGAGACACCGCGCCGCTGGACATGCCGGCCCACCACCCTGCCGCCGTGCGCCTCCACCATCGACGCGAGCCGATCCAGCGTGGTGCCGAACTCCCTGTCCTTGCCCGAGAACAGCCCGACAAGCGCCACCGCGGCTCCCGCCAGCCGGTCCTCATCCGTCCGCACCCGCGCATCGTTGCAGATCACCTCCCCGCCGGTACACAGGACTGTCCCGTGAACGGCCGAACCACTCGGCTGACCGCCAGCGTCGCCTCAGGCCGGCCAGGGCAGCCCTCAGGCGCAGCCGGACGACCCGGCTGGCGGCCAGTGTCGTGTCGGGCCGGCCGAGGCAGCTCTGAGGTGCAGCCGGACGACCCGGCTGGCGGCCAGCGTCGTGTCGGGCCGGCCGAGGCAGCTCTGAGGTGCAGCCGGACGACCCGGCTGGCGGCCAGTGTCGTGTCGGGCCGGTCGAGGCAGCTCTGAGGTGCAGCCGGACGACCCGGCTGGCGGCCAGTGTCGTGTGGGGCCGGTCGAGGCAGCTCTGAGGTGCAGCCGGGCGATCCGGCTGGCGGTCAGTGTCGTGTGGGGCCGGCTGGGGCGGCTCTGAGGTGCAGCCGGGTGGGCTGGCTGGCGGTCAGTGTCGAGTCGGGCCGGCCGGGGCGGCTCTGGGGTGCAGCCGGAGGGACCGGCTGGGCGTTAGGGCTGTCTGCACGCGCTCAGAACAGCACTGGGAGCCAGCTGGCCGTGATCGGCGTGCGCTCACGAGCGGGAGACTCACCGCCGCACTTCCTCACGTGCGGTGCTGGGGGGTGAGCCGGGCGGCGAGGAACTTCGGGGCCAGCTCGCGGTAGCTGTCGGTGATCAGCTCGGCGATCTCGGTCCAGTCGGTGTGGTCACCGAGGATCGCGGCGGCGACGTTGGTGCCCCAGGGAGCGCGGAAGAACGGGAAGCCCGCCGCGGTCAGGCCGAGCAGGTCGTCGGCGGGCACGCGGAACGTCATCACGGTCGGCGCCTCGCCGTCGACCAGGTGCCGCGCGTAGACCGGGGACCGCTCCAGGTCCGGCGTGTAGACGTGGGCGACGGTCCGCGCACGGATCCGCCAGCGGACGCCGATCCACGCCGGCTCCTCATGCGTCTCGGGCAACCGCCGGCAGATCGGTCGAAGCCGGTCGAGGATCTCCGATGGCACGTCTCCGGGGCCGGACATGGGCCGACTGTAGCGGTCACCGGCGAAACCTCGCCGCCCCCGGCGTGCGATCATGCTGCACTCGGCGGAGAAGGGCAGGAACCGGAGCGTGAGTGTGCGTCGTTGGATCGTCGGGTGTCTCGTCCTGGCCGCCCTGCAGGGGTGCGCCGCCGAACCCGCGCCGCCGCCGCCCTGGACCGGCATCGGAGGCACCTGCCCGAAAGTGACCGCGCCGGCGTTCGCCGAGATCGGGGTCGGCATTTTGGACTGGACCAACCTCAGCGACGCCACATACACCGTCCATTGTCGTTACGGCGAAGAAGACGCGCCCGCCGCGTTCGGAGTGCAATTCTCCATCAATAGGAACAACCGGCGATATACCCACAAGGAAGTCGAGATGATGGTGGGCCGGCCGGAGGAAGAGGACGGCTGGGTCGGCGCTGTCGAGCTGCCCGACGTAGGCGTCCCGGCGGTGGGCTTTCTGGAGGAGAAGATCGGGATCCGGGCCTGGTCCGAGAACGCCATGGTCACAGCCGGATTCAGCAATCTCCCCGAGGAGATGGCGACGCTGGACTCCCGCGCTGACGACTTGACGGCCCTGCTGACGGACCTGCTGGCCGGCTTACGGCGATAGCGCCGGGCCCGTACTCCGCGGCGGGAACGCGAGCAATGGGACATCTTCGTATTGAAGACCGCATCGCGCCGTTCCCGGCAATGCCCGGCGTCTCGATGCGGAATGGCGCTCGTCGAAAGTGCCACATCGCTATGGCGCCCAGCGTCCCGCCTACCGCGTCCGGTGGCGGGCGATCTGAGATCAGCGCACCAGCGCGTCGTACACCGTTGCGAATCGCACGCGCCGCTGCGCGTAATGCTCGACGTGGGCGGGCCGCGGCTCATAGGTCACGCCGGTGGCGCGAGGTGCCCGCGGGACGCCGGGCGCCAGCACGTCGAGCGCGAGCAGTGCGGTGCCGCGCTGCGTGGCGCGCCGCCGGGTCACATGCGTGACGGGCCGCCCGAGTACGTCCGCGAGCACCTGGAGCCATTCCGGCTGGTCGTTGCTGACCCGCCCGGACGCCGCGACCTCCAGAACCTCCGGGGCGGCCGGACGCAGCTCGTCGGCCACCCGCGCGTACGTCATGGCCACACCCTCGACGATCCCGCGGAACATGAGGTCGGCGTCCGTGGCGGCGGACACCCCACCGAAGATCGCACGGGCCCCACCGACCCAGCCGGGCGCGCGTTCACCGGTGAGATACGGCAGCACCAGCGGCGTACCGTCGCTGGGCGGTGCGGCGAGGACCGGCGCGAGCGCCGGGCTGAGCCGCAACGTGCTCTGCGCCCAGCTGATCGCGCGACCGACGTCGTTGATCGCCCCGCCGAGCAGGGTGCGTCCCGCGCCGACCCGGTAGTTCCACAAGCCGAACGGCAGCGGATCGGCCGGGCCGTCGAGCAGCACCCGCAGCGCGCCGCTGGTGGCGGTCGCCGCGGTGAGCACCGTGGCGTCGACCGCCCCGGCCCCGATGTTGCTGGCGAAGCCGTCGGTGATGACGGGGAACCACACGGCCCGGGCGAGAGCGGGCCAGCGTGCCGGGGCCGCCGCGGCTGCCGGCTCCGTCATGTCCCGCGGCGGCGAGAGCTGCCCGGCCCCGATCCCCGCGGCGGCGAGCAGTTCGGTGTCGAACTCACCGGTACGACGGTCGAGCAGCCCGGTCCACGCCACCGTGGACGTCCCGGCGAGCGGGAGCCCGATCAGCCGGGCCAGGATGTACTCGCCCAGGGACCACCAGGCCGCCGCCTCGGCGACGACGCGTGGCTGGCTGCTCGCGAGCCAGCGCAGCCGCGGCGCGTGGTAGCTCGTGTGCAGCCGTGTCCCGGTGCGCTGCTGCACCGCCTGCTCGTCCAGTTCGTCCCGTAGTGCCGTCACCGCGCCCGCGCTGCGCGAGTCGGCGTAGGTCACGCACGGGGTGAGCGCGCGCCCGGCCGCGTCGACCGCGATCAGCGAGGCGGCGAAGGTGTCCATCGCGACGCCGGCGATGCGGGTGCCCAGTCGCGGGTCGCCGGTCACCGCGTCGAGGACCTGCCCGACCTCCGCGGTCACCTGCTCGGGGTCGATGACCGAGGTGCCGTCGGGCGCGACGGTGAAGGCGTGCGGCACCTTGTGCTGCAGGCCGTGAACCCGCCGGCCGGACGCGTCGTGCACGCCGCCGCGGGTGGCCGTGGACCCGATGTCCAGCGCGAGCACCAGCGGGTCCAGCGCCGCGTGGAGGGCGACGTCGTCGTCGGTCCGGGTCATCCGCCAACCCTAACCGTGATCATCGAACGAGACACGGCGACGCCCCAGCCGCAGAGGGATCGGCTGGGGCGTCGCCTTGGGGGTCTTCTCAGTAACCGAAGTTCTGGGTGTAGTACGGGGTGCCGCTGGCCGCGAACACCGCGCCGACACCGACCGTCTTCGACGCGCAGTTGAGGATGTTGGTGCGGTGACCCGGGCTCTTCATCCAGCCCTCGACCACCTGCGCGGCGCTGCGGTAGCCCCACGCGATGTTCTCGGCGGACGGCTGGGCGTACCCGGCGGCCTTCGAGCGGCTCGCGAAGTTCGAGCCGGCGCGGCCGGTGTGCGAGAAGTCGCCGGTCTGGGCCATCCAGGAGCTGTGCTCGCGGGCGGCCTCGGTGAGCCGGGCGTCGACGGTCAGGTCGGCGCAGCCGTGCGCGGCGCGCTCCACGTTCACCAGGCGGTTGATCTCGGTCTGCAGGGCGGTCTCGCTGGCCTTCGCCGGGGCGGCTTCGGCGGGGCTGGCGATCATCGTGGCGGCGCCGACGGCGGCCGGGGTGAGGATGACGGCCAGGGCGAAGCGGCGAAGAACGTTGCGCAAGAAGGTCCCTTTCGTAGATCTCGTTGCTTGCACCGTTCTGTTCGGCCCGCCCCCGGCCGCCCGGATTAGCGACGTGGTGCGTGATCGTCGCAGGCTGGTTGCCGGGATCAGGGGAGCGGAATCCGCCGCCAGGTCAGTCCGTCCCGGGACAGGTACGGCTCCGTCGGGGAAAGCACCAGGTAAGGCTCGGCGGCGTCTCGCGAGGTGACCTGCGTCTGCCGTGGCTCGGCCGGATATCCGGGCAGGCTCACCGGCTCATATCGGCCGCCGGCGCGCCCGGCGAGGAGCCCCGCGCCGGTGGTGACGATGTGCGTGCCGTCGGCGGCGACGAACCCCGGTTTCTGCTGGAACTCGCGCAGGGTGACGGCCGGGCTCCAAGCCTTCCCGCCGTCGGCGGTGTACCGCACGTCCACCACGCCGTCCGAGCGGTAGGTCATGGCGTACGCCGTCCCGTCGGGGCCGGCGGCCACCTGCGGCAGGTAGTTCTCGGCGGTCCGGCCGCCGCCCTTGAGCACGGCCGGGACGCCGTCGGTGAAGACGTGGGTCTCCCAGGTACGCCCGGCGTCGGAGCTGCTTGCCACCGCGGGTTTCTTCGTGGCCGGGTCCACCCCGGGAACCCAGATCCGGCCGTCGAGCGGCACGTTGACCCGCTGCTGCCATCCCGGGAGGACCGTGATGCCGGTGGGCTGGGTGGCCAGCGGGGCGAACCGGCCGGTGGTCGCGCTCACCGCGGCGACCCGGCAGCTCGTCAGGTTCAGCCGGTCGCAGTCGACGGGCTGGGTACCGGCCGGCACCACGTCCACCGGTTCGGTGTCGATCGTGGTTTCGTGCCAGCTCCGGGCGCCGTCCAGGGTCACCCACAGCCGCTCGGACGGCGTGGGCGGGGAAGTGGCGAGCGCGTCGACGGCGACCGTTCGCACGTTCCAGGCGAGGATCCCCCGGCCCAGCGAAAAGAGTGACACCAAGCGCGAGCTGTCGGTTCCCGTCGCTTCGGGCGGTTCGGCGCGGCGCAGCCAGGTGTCGCCGCCGTCCCCGGAGGCGTGCAGCTCCATGGCACAGGTGTCGCAGGGCAGGACGATGCTGTAGAGGGTGCTTCCCGCGCTCACCACCAGGCCCATCCGCGGCCGGCCGTCGTTCACCACCGGTGGCGGAGACGCCACCGGGCCGGTTCGGGTCGCGTACCCGAGACCGGAAATGGTCAGCACCGTGACGAGCAGCGCCGCGCTGGACGCGGTGACGGCCCGGCGGCGGCGCACCCGGCGCGCGCGCCCGCGTACGGTGGCGAAATCAGGCTGGCGCACCGCATCGCCGACATCGGACCGCAGGCGGGAGAAGTGTGTCTCAAGCATGACGTATCTCCTCGGGCAGCGCAGCGGGCTCGTCGTCGGCGAGGAGCCGGGCGAGACTGGCCCGGCCGCGGGCCAACCGGGCCTTGACCGTGCCGACCGGGACCTCGAGGGTGGCGGCGACCTCGGCGACCGACAGGTCGGCCAGGTAGTGCAGCACCACCGCCTCGCGGGTCGGTGGCGCGAGCCGCCGCAGTGCGGCGAGCAGCGCCACCCGGTCCGCCGACAGCCCCGGGACGGCAGCCGGTGACGCCGGGATGCGACCGGAACGGATCAGCCGATCGAACAGCCACCGCCGGCGGTACCGGCTCCGCGCGACGTTGAGGGCGACCACCCGCAGCCAGCGCTCGGCGTCGTCGGCCCGCACGAAGGACCCCGGCGAGGCCAGCACCCGGGCGAACGCCTCGTGCACGGCGTCCTCCGCTTCGGCGAGGTCACCGACCAGGCCGAAGATCTGAGTCACCAGCCGCCGGTAGTAGGCCTCGTAGGCCTGCCGCACTGCCTCCTCGGCATCCACGCACCCTCCTCGTGGTCGACGGTCATGAGGAAGGACCACCGGCACGGTCGTGCGGTTGCATCGGTGTCGATTGTTCCTCGGCCCGCCGGGGCCGGTTGGGTGCGCTCGGCGCCGTGCGCCGGCTCAGCGCCAGGTGTGCTGCGGCTCGTATCCGAGAATGCGCCGCGCCTTGTCGATGGAGAGCAGGGTCTCGTGCTCGCCCAGCTCCTTGGTCACCGGGACGTCCGGGTAGACCTCGGCCGCGAGGCTCGCCGACGAGCGGCTCATCACCGTGTCCGCGTTGGCGATGATGAAGATCTCCACGCCGGTGGCGTCGTGGGCGAGCGCCTTGCGGACCGCCTGCGCGCCGTCACGGGCGTCGATGTAACCCCACAGATTCCATTTGCGCAGGTGCGGGTCGGAATCGAACGAGGGGAATTCCGCGTAGTCCTCGGGATCCATGACGTTCGAGAACCGCAGCCCGATCATCTTCAGCGCTGGATCCCACCGGCAGAACTGCGCCGCCATGGCCTCTTCCAGATGCTTGGCCAGGGCGTACCGGGATTCCGGGCGGGCCGGGTATTCCTCGTCCAGCGGAATGTAGGGCGGCGGGGTGTCGAACGGGATGCCGAGCAGCGTCTCACTCGAGGCCCAGACCACGTTGGTGATGCGGGCCGCCTTGGCGGCGGCGAACACGTTGTACGTCGCGGTGATGTTGTTCTGGAAAGTCGCGGCGTTGCCGGTCAGTCCGGGAGCCGGAATGGCGGCGAGGTGCACGACCGCCTCGATCCGGTCGTAACGGTCGTCGATCGCGGTGAGCGCCTCGATCGTCTGCCCGTAATCGGTGAGGTCGATACGGATGTCCGGCCGCTGGGCGGCGGCATCCAGATTGATCACCTCGTTGCCGTGCTCGCGCAGGTCGGCGACGACGGCCCGGCCCAGTTTGCCGCTGCCTCCGGTGACGGCGATCCGCATGACGACCTCCCGTGATTCAGTCGAGACAGAACTCGTTGCCCTCGACATCCTGCATCACCAGGCAGGACTCGTTCTCCTCATCCGCTTCCAGCAGCCGCACCCGGGTGGCGCCGAGCGCGACCAGGCGGGTGCCCTCGGTCTCCAGCGCGGTCACGCGCTCCTGACCCTTGAGACCGACCCCCACGCGTACGTCGAGGTGCACGCGGTTCTTGACGACCTTGCCCTCGGGAACCCGCTGGAAGTAGAGCCGCGGGCCCACACCGGTGGGGTCGGTGCACGCGGACCACGACTCGTCGTCGTCGGCGGCACGGACGTACCCCAGCACCTCGCTCCAGAAGCGGGCGACACGCTGGGGCTCCGCACAGTCGAAGGTGATCTGGACCTGCTTGACCGACGCCATGGTCACACCATAGATCGGTGATCATCTGGGGTCAGAACTGGCCCTGGGTCATCCTGTACCAGGTAGGGATGATCATGGTCAGCGTCATCAGTGCGAGCACCGCGGCCGCGGTGAGCACGCGCCGGGTGGTGAGCGGCGCCGATGCGATCGGTCGCCGGTTCGACCGGCCCACCGCGATGAACACGGCGACCGCGGCCAGCACCAGGTTCACCGGCACCAGCATCCATTCGTCGCGCACCAGGTGGAAGCCGGCGGCCAGCACCATGGTCAGGGCCAGTCCGGCGGCGGAGACCTGGGTCAGCCACGGCTTGACCCGGGTGAGGGCCGGCAGGAACAGGCCGATGCCTCCGAGCACCTCAGCGACCCCGATGACGACGATCAGCGGTTGCGGCACCGCGGCGTACCAGGCCACCGACTGGGGCGCCGCCGCGTAGAGGGTGGTGTCGTAGAGCAGCACCTTGCCGAACCCGCTGCCGGCGAAGAAGAAGCCCCACACGATCTGCAGCGCCCAGAGCGCGCCGTCGAGGGTGAAGCGGACGCGGGGCGGGGCGGTGGCGATGACGTTCGCGTTCATGGTGGTCTCCTGTCCGAGTGGCTGAGGACCTCAGCTTCGCGGCCGGGACCACGGAGTCACATCCGTGCTCACCACGGAACGGCCCACGGAACAGCCATATGATCAGCGGCATGGCACTGCGGCTCGCTCACGTGAACCTCAAGGCGCGAGACGCCGCGGCGCTCGGCCGGTTCTGGGCGGCGGCGCTCGGCTGGGAGATCTTCAGCGAGGGTCCCGGTGCGACGGCTGTCGGGCCGGCCGGCTTCGTCTGGCCGGACCCGGTGGCCTTCTGCGTCGACGTCATCGCCGTCCCGGACCCGGCGCCCGGGAAGGGCCGCGTCCACCTTGACCTCGCCACCACCTCGGCGGCCCACCAGGCGGAGCTGGTCGCGCGCCTGACGGGTCTCGGCGCCAGGCCCGCCGACGTCGGGCAGGGCGACGTCCCGTGGACCGTGCTGGCCGACCCGGAAGGCAACGTGTTCTGCGTGCTGGAGCCCCGGGAGGTCTACCGGGACACCGGGCCGATCGCCGCGGTCGTGGTCGACTGCGCGGACCCGCGGACCATGGCCCGGTTCTGGCACGAGGCGCTGGGCTGGACCCCGCACGAGGTGGGCGACGACTTCGCGCGGCTGCGTTCCGCCGCGAACGTCGGCTCGTACCTGGAGTTGCTGCGCACGCCCGGCGCGACCGGCGCCCCCAGCCGTCTCCACCTCGATCTGCTGCCGCACCCCGACGGGCAGAAGGCGGAAGTGGACCGGCTGCTGGCACTGGGCGCCACCGAGGCCCGGACCGATCAGGGCGAATTCCCGTGGCGGGTCCTGGCCGACCCGGAGGGCAACGAGTTCTGCGTCCTCGCCCCGCACTGAGGCCACCCTCGTCACAGAGCGGTAGCACCCGCGGGCATGTCCAGGCGCGGCAGCGACGGCCAACGGTCGCTCGCCCAGTGATGCCAGCTGGCGAAGCCCACTGGGGGCGCGGGTGGCGGAGCGCAGCTGAGTTCCTCCGCGGTGGGCGGATGGAACTGGGAGAGGTAGAGGTCGTGGTCCGCCTCGGTCATCGCGAACGAGGTCTCGGGGGATTCGAGCGTGCGGCGACGGGCCCGGGCCCGGCGTTCCGGCTCGTCGAGTGCGACGTATCGCAGGTCGAAATCGGCGCCGGCGGCCTCGGCGATCACGCGGATCGCATAGCGCTCCTCGCTCGTCCAGCAGCCGAAGTCGAGGATGACGGACGCTCCGCCGCGGAGCACCTCGTGGGCGGTCCAGATCATCCGGCCCTCGAGGATCGACCGCCGGCCGTCGGCTTCGTTGTGGCCGAAGAGCGGGGCCATCCACTCGTCCGGGGTGAGCCGGAGCGCACGCTGTTCCTGCGCCAGCTGCCTGGCCAGCGTTGTCTTTCCGGCGCCCGGCAAACCGACCGTCAGGTAGAGCGTGGGCTTTCCCGTCACAGCTCAGAGCTTCTCATCACGGGCGGTCGGGCGCGGCGCAGCCCGGCGGCGGGCTCGCCGGTCATCAGTTCCGCGACGAGCAGGCGGGCCACGGTAGGGGCGAAGGTGATGCCCGCGTGCAGGACCGCCACGTAGCGGCCGGGGCGGACCGCGCCGACGATCGGGCCGGCGGCGGGCATCGGGCGGTGCACCACGCCGTAGGTGAGGGGTCGCAGTCGCCCGTCGAAGCGGAACATCGCGCGGAACCGCCGCAGGCAGCGCTCGGCCAGGGCGTCCGCGTCGGCATCCCGGGTCCACCGGGCCGCGATCAGGTAGCGGCCGGGGCGGACCTCCCGTACGTCGAAGTCGGGTGTGGAGAGCACGGCCCGGATCAGGCCCGGCGGGCCGGCGAACCGCAGGCCGAAGGCGGGCGAGGCCGCGACCGGAAGGTCGGCGCCGGCCAGCGCCGCGGTGGCGGCGCCGGCCGGGAAGATCACCGCGGCCCCGACCGCGGCGATGGCGGGG
>NZ_JBEZZB010000073.1:0-49549 GCF_040638955.1 Actinoplanes sp. NPDC024001 | reverse complement strand
GCGCCCAACGTTTACAGCGTGGACTACCAGGGTATCTAATCCTGTTCGCTCCCCACGCTTTCGCTCCTCAGCGTCAGTATCGGCCCAGAGACCCGCCTTCGCCACCGGTGTTCCTCCTGATATCTGCGCATTTCACCGCTACACCAGGAATTCCAGTCTCCCCTACCGAACTCTAGCCTGCCCGTATCGAATGCAAGCTCGGAGTTGAGCCCCGAGTTTTCACATTCGACGCGACAAGCCGCCTACGAGCTCTTTACGCCCAATAAATCCGGACAACGCTCGCGCCCTACGTCTTACCGCGGCTGCTGGCACGTAGTTGGCCGGCGCTTCTTCTGCAGGTACCGTCACTTGCGCTTCGTCCCTGCTGAAAGAGGTTTACAACCCGAAGGCCGTCATCCCTCACGCGGCGTCGCTGCATCAGGCTTCCGCCCATTGTGCAATATTCCCCACTGCTGCCTCCCGTAGGAGTCTGGGCCGTGTCTCAGTCCCAGTGTGGCCGGTCGCCCTCTCAGGCCGGCTACCCGTCGTCGCCTTGGTAGGCCATTACCCCACCAACAAGCTGATAGGCCGCGAGTCCATCCCAAACCGAAAAACTTTCCACGTCCATGCCATGCGGCAGGAAGTCGTATTCGGTATTAGCCCCCGTTTCCGAGGGTTATCCCAAAGTCTGGGGCAGGTTACTCACGTGTTACTCACCCGTTCGCCGCTCGAGTACCCCGAAGGGCCTTTCCGCTCGACTTGCATGTGTTAAGCACGCCGCCAGCGTTCGTCCTGAGCCAGGATCAAACTCTCCAACAAAATCTTTGGAAAAGCGTCCCGGCAACAAAATGTTGCCAAAGGAATCTCCCACCCATCGCCTAAACGATGAGCCGGGGTATTGCCATAATTGGCACTGGCTTATCAAGCACCCTGTTGAGTTCTCAAAGAACAACCGCACACCATCCTGCGTTCCGCTTTCGCGGCCCGCCGCCCGGGGCACTCGCTCTACTTTACTAGGCCTTCCTGGCGTTGTCAACCGGTTGATCCCGGTTGGTGCCGATCTAGCCGAGTAAGTCCCTTAGCCGAGCCCACAGCGCTGCCATGGTCTCGATTCAGAGGATTTGGCAGGACGGCCGCTGCGGATCTCTCCGCTCGCTCGCCCGTTTCCCTGCCGGCTCGGAGAACATTACCCGCCGGTTTCCGCGACCTCCAAACCGGGTCCCAGTGTTCCGCGTCTCCCCAGGTCAGCGCAGGGAAATCGCGAACCCCAGCGCGGTAGGGAGGTCGGAAGGCTCGAAGCCGGCAGGGAGAACTCGGATGGCTCAAGGCAGGCAGGAGGACGCGCAGGCCTCAAGGCCGGCAGGGGAAGCCGGAAGCCTCAAGGCCGGCGGACCTCGACCGAGCCGGCGCGGACCCGGACCGGCAACACCGGCTGGTCGTTGCCCGCAGGGCCGTGCACCACGAGACCGTCGGCCAACCGGAAGGTGCTCCCGTGCCACGGGCAGACCACACACGCGTCCGAGCCGCTGCCCTCGACGTCACCCTCACCGAGCGGTCCGCCCTCGTGCGAGCAGCGCTCGATCAGCGCGGTCACCCGGTCCCCCTGCCGGAAGAGCAGCACCGGTACGTCACCGGCCCGGCGTACGGCCGGTTTGCCCTCGGGCAGTGAGGAGAGCGAGCTGACCTCGGTCCATTCCTCGGGGACGCGAGCCACCTCCGTCGCCGCGTGGCTGATGCCCCCGCCCTGGGCGTACGAGAGATGGCCGCCCAGATAGGCCCCTGCCCCCGCAACCGACAGGCCGGC
This sequence comes from Actinoplanes sp. NPDC024001, assembly GCF_040638955.1. Classification (NCBI taxonomy): domain Bacteria; kingdom Bacillati; phylum Actinomycetota; class Actinomycetes; order Micromonosporales; family Micromonosporaceae; genus Actinoplanes; species Actinoplanes sp. NPDC024001. Next base: position 47,766 of record NZ_JBEZZB010000073.1, on the reverse strand, counting down.
GAAGGCCAGCGCCCGGCCCTGCGCATGCCGCCCTCGCAGCCGGGCCACCAGCGAGCTCGCGTAGAGACCGACCGCGACCGCGTTGGTCATCGCGTGGACCAGGCCGACGCGGCGCCGGTCCTTGGTCATGTCGGACCAGTCGACCCAGCCGGCAACCGCCGCGGGCGCGACACCCACCGTGCCGGCGGCGATCAGAGCCGTTGCCGCCCGCCCGCTCCCGGGCACGAGACGCTCCGAAAGCAGGTCGAGAACCGCGGCGGACATGAACGCCCCGACCGGAACCTGCACGAGGACCGGGTGCAGCGGATGCCCCAGCCAGGTCCCGTGCAGCAGGTCGCGCAGGCGACGTGGCCGCACCACGCTGGTAACCGCGGACTGGATCTTGTCGCTGGCGCCGTCGAGGGCGTCTGCCTGTTCGAGCCGGGAGAGTGCCTGCCGCAACATAACTAGGCGGTTCCCGGCGGCGGGCCGGTCAAACACCGCCGGCCGCATGAAGGGCCGCACCGCCGGGTAGGCAAGCGGCCGACAGTGGGCGCGAGGGAGAAGACCATGGCTGCCGTCTCGGTGGATCGGCTCCAGCCGGGTGATCACGCGTGCCTGACCTACACCGATCCGGAGGAGCGGCTGGACCTGCTCACCGCCTTCGTCAGCGCCGGCCGCACGCGCAACGAGCGGGTCGTCTGTTTCTCCGACAGGGCCGAGGTGAAGGCGCTGCCTCTCTGGGGGCCGGGTCAGAGCCCGGATGCGAAAGCCATGGTCGCCCGGCTGGCCGAGGAGATGTCGGCGGCCGAGCGGGACGGGAACGCGGGCCTGCGGGTCGCCACGGACATGTGCTGGGCGATTCGTCCCCGGGCTGGCGCCGAGCAGTTGCTGGTCTTCGAGAACGAGGTGGGCGCGCTCTTCGGGACCGGCCGACTCACGATGATCTGCGAGTACGACCGGGAGAGCTTCGACCCGGTGACGCTGGGGTACGCGGCGCGGGTCCATCCGCGGATCGTCGCGGCCACGGTCTATCACGAGGACGGCCGGCTGCGGATCTGCCGCCAGCACGTGCCCCCGGGCGTACGGGTGAGCGGTGAGCTGGCCGCCGCCGGGGCGGAGCCGCTGGCCGCCGCCCTGGCCGAGGCGGTTCGCCTCGACCCGGACGTGCACGTGAACCTGAACCGGGTCACGGCCATGGACCCGGCGGTGGCCGCCTGCCTGATCCAGGTCGCGGAAGCCCTGCCGTGGGGGCGGCACATGGTGGTGACCTGTCCCACCCCCATCGGGCGGATGCTGGAGGGCGTACCCGCTCTGAAGGTGATCAGCCGAGAGCTTTGAGCGCGTCGCCGATGCCGCGGTGGAACGTGGGGTACGCCCAGATGGTGCTGAGCAGGGTCGAAATCGGCACCTCGGCGTGGATCGCCACCGACAGCGCGCCGATCATCTCCCCGCCGGACGGGCCGGCCGTGGTGGCGCCGACCAGCACCCCGCGGTCCTGATCGGCGACGACCTTGATCAGGCCCTCGTTGCCGGGCCCGTGGATGAAACCGCGCGAGGTGGCGGAGAGCGGCACCTGGCCGACGCGGACGTTCAGCCCGGCGTCGCGGGCCTGCTTCTCGGTGAGGCCGACCGCGCCGATCTCCGGGTCGAGGAAGGTGACCCGGGGCCGGGCCCGGTAGTCGGCACCGGGACCGCCCTGGCCGAGGATGTCGCGGACCGCGATGTCGGCTTCGTACATGGCCATGTGGGTGAAGTTGCCGTTGCCGGTGACGTCACCGACCGCCCAGACCCCGTCGGTGACGCGCATGCGGTCGTCGGTGGTGAGGGCACGCGCGGACGGGTCGAGGCCCAGTTGGTCGACGCCGAGGTCGTGCAGCCGCGCTGTACGCCCGGTCGCCACCAGCAGCTTCTCGCCGGTGAGGGTGGAACCGTCGGAGAGGGTGACGGTGAAACCGTGGTCGTACCCGACGTGGGTGGCGCGGACTGCGGTGTGGATGCGGATCCCGTCCGCCTTCATGGCCGCCGCGGCGACCTCGGACGACTCCGGCTCCTCCATGGCGAGCACCCGGTCACTGCCCTCGATGATCGTGACCTGGACCCCGAAGCGGGCGAAGGCCTGCGCGAACTCGCAGCCGATCGCGCCGCCGCCGAGCACCAGCATCGAGCTCGGCAGGGTGGGCGTCTCGACCGCGTCCCGGTTGGTCCAGTACGGCGTATCGGCGAGACCGTCGACCGGCGGGATGACGGCCGCGGTGCCGGTGGCGATGACCAGGCCGCGGCCCGCCACGAACTCCTCGTCGCCGGCCCGGACCCGGCCCGGGCCGGTGATCGTCGCCGTGCCACGGACGAAGGTCCCGCCCTTGCCGGTGAAGCGGTCCACCGCGACCTTGTCGTTCCAGTCGTCGGTGGCCTCGTCGCGGATGCGCTTGGCGACCGGGCCCCAGTCGGGGTCCACTGTGGCCGATCCGGCCAGGCCGGGGATCCGCCGCGCCTCGGCCAGAGCCGTGCCGGCCCGGACCATGATCTTCGTCGGGATGCAGCCCCAGTACGGGCACTCGCCTCCGACCAGCGTGTTCTCGACGCCGACCACGTTCAGTCCGGCCGCGGCCAGCCGGCCCGCGACCTCCTCGCCGCCGACTCCGAGGCCGACGACCACCACGTCCACTTGCCGCTCTGTCCCCATGGGGTTCAGCTAAGCACTAGATCCGCGCCGAGAAGTTCTCATGTGTCGCGCGCCGCAGACGATTTCTGACCTTCGCAAGCGGGAACACCGGCGGCCGTGAGGGGGCGGTGACGGGCATGGCTGGTGCCTGTCATCCTCACGGCCGCCACCCGTTTCTCGACCGCGGTGACGTGGGGCGCGGGACCCGCCGGTTGAACGTTTTGACGGACGCAACCTCCGACGGGCCCCGCCCACACCCGCCCGGACAACCGGGCGGAGGTCAGGGCCGCAGCCAGACCGCCTCATCCCGGTGTGACTCGAGCGGGCCGGGGTAGTCGAGGCCACGGCGCACCGGATCGGCAAGACGCCACGGCTGGTGCACGGCGGCGCCGTCGATTCCCTTCAACTCCGGTACGTAGCGACGAACGTACACGCCTTCGGGGTCGAAACGCAGGGCCTGGCGGATCGGGTTGAAGCGCCGGTAGGGCCGGGTGTCGTTGCCGGTGCCCGCAACCCACTGCCAGTTGCCGGAATTGTTGGGGACGTCCCCGTCGAGCAGCCAGCGGAAGAACCACTCCACACCGATCCGCCAGTCCAGGCCGAGGTGCTTGGTGAGGAACGCGGCGGTGATCAGACGTGCCCGGTTGTGCATCCAGCCCTCGGCACGCAGCTGGCGCATGCCGGCGTCGACGATCGGCACCCCGGTCAGCCCGTCCTGCCAGTGCTCGCGGGCGTCGTCGTCATAGCGCCACCCCTGGTCGCCGGCGGGCCGCATGGGCTCGGTGGAGAGTTTCGGGAACGCGTGCGCCACCTGGTAGTAGAAATCCCGCCAGCAGAGCTGGCGGACGAAAGCCTCGGCGCCACGCGATCGGGCAGCCTCGGCGACGGCGAGCGGCGAGACACAACCCCAGCGCAGGTACGGGCTGAGCCGGCTCGTTCCGTCCGCGGGCATGTCGTCGTGTGCGCCCTCGTACCCCTCGATCTGGCGCAACCAGCCGCTCAGCCGGCGGCGGCCGATGGTCTCGCCGCCCTCGGCGGCGTGGGGTGACTCGCCGTCGGGAATCTTCGGCAGGCTCCCGGTCGCGACCCCGTCCGGCAGCGTGATCCGCTGCGGGGTGGCGACCGGCGATCGCCAGGCCGCGGCCGACCAGGCCCGGAAATAGGGCGAGAACACCCGGTACGACTCGCCGCCGCCACCGGGGCGCACCGCTCCCGGCGACAGCACCGTGACGCCGGGTGTGACGCGCAACTCGGTCCGCTCGCGCTCGCACTCGTCGCGCAGCCGGCGCTCCCGGCGCCGGGCGTAGCCGGTGACGTCACCGGCCACCGCGACCCGGTCGGCGCCGGTCTCCCGAGCCAGGCGCATCGTCTCCGCCACCGGATCGCCCTCGCGGATCACCAGGTCGCCGCCGAGGCGGCGCAGCGACTCGCGGAGATCGGCCAGCGACTGGTGCAGGAATCGCAGCCGGTTGGCGGAGAGGCCGGCCAGGGTCGGGTCGAGCACGTAGAGCGGAACGATCCGGTCAGCGCCGGCCAGCACCGGGTTGTCGTGCACCCGCAGGTCACGGGTGAGCAGGGCGACCGTGACACCCATGTCAGACCGGGATCTGGACCGGGGTGCCGGGCCGGGTGAGCAGGTTGCGGACGGCGACCGCCACCCGGCGCTGGTTCGGCACCTTGGCGCGGCGGGCGAACACGTCGTAGCCGGCCGCCTCGATCTCGTTGAGGATGCCGCCGTAGAGCTGGTAGGCGGTGCGCATGCAGGCCTGCGAGGCCGGTTCGAGCAGCGGGATCCCGGGGGCGGCGGCCGCGTAGTGCTCGCGGGCCCGGGCCACCTCCGACTTGATCAGCTCCTTGATCGCCGGGGTGGCGACACCGCGCTGGAGGATGCGGCGGGTCACCCCGTACTCCGAGAGGTGTTCCTCGGGCAGGTAGATCCGGCCGCGCTGGAGATCCTCGGCGACGTCCCGGATGAAGTTGGTGAGCTGGAAGGCGAAGCCGAGCTGGCGGGCCGGCTCGCGGGCCGCGGCCGGGTCGGAGGAGCCGAGGATCGGCAGCATCATCGTGCCGATCACCGCCGCCGAGCCCTCCATGTAGTCGAGCAGGTCGTCGTAGGTGCGGTAGCCGGTGACCGTGATGTCCATGGCCATGCTGCGCAGGAACTTCTCGAAGTCATCGAGGTCCAGGTCGAACACCGCGATGGTGTGCAGCACGGCGGGCAGCAGCTCGTCGTCGATCTCCTCGCCGCGCAGGCCGGCGAGGAAGCGCTCGGACCACGCGGTGAGCAGCGCGGCCCGCTCGGCGGACGGTCGCGACTCGGTGCGATCGACGATCTCGTCCGCATATCGGGTGAATCCATAGAGGGCATGCACATGCCGGCGCTTCCACGCCGGTAGCAACCGGGTCGCCAGGTAGTACGTCCGCCCGTGCTCTCGGTGCAACTCACGGCAGCGCGCATAAGCGGCCGCCAAATCGGTATCCATGCCGGGCCTCCGGGCTAAATCGACGCACGAATCGACGCAACTTCTCAAAATTAGGGTACGGTACTGAGCGTGGCCAATCACACCCTCGAGGGAAATCGGCTCGATACGATCCCCCGCCAGCCGGTCTCACACCCTGCGCTGATCAGCGCCGTCGAGGGGACGCTGGCCGATTTCCTCGCCTGCCAGATCGCCGCCCTGGACGCCGTCGACCCCGCCCTCGGCGGGTTCGCTCGCACCGCCCGGGATCTCGTCATGGCCGGCGGCAAGCGACTCCGCCCGACCTTCGCCTACTGGGGGTGGCGCGGCGTGGCCGGCGCCGCCGAACCGGTCGAGGCGGTATTACCCGCCCTCGGCGCACTCGAACTCATGCACACGTTCGCGCTGGTCCACGACGACCTGATGGACGAGTCCGACACCCGCCGCGGCCGGCCGACCGCACACCGGCTCTTCGCCGCGCAGCACGGCGACAAGTTCGGCGGTTCCGCCGCCATCCTGGTCGGCGACCTCTGCCTGGTCTGGGCGGATCAGCTGTTGGCGCGGACCGCGCTGCCGGCGACCGCCCTGCTGGAGGTTCGTGCCCGTTACGACCGGATGCGGGTCGAGGCGATCGCCGGGCAGTACCTCGACGTGCTCGGCGAGACCGACCCCGGCTCGTGGTCGGTGGAGCGGGCCCTGCTCGTCGCCCGGCACAAGACCGCTAGCTACACGGTGCAGTGGCCGCTCGGATTCGGGCTCGCCCTGGCCGGCGGCGACTCCCGCCTCGAGGAGGCGTACCGGGATTACGGGCTCGCGGTCGGCGAGGCGTTCCAGCTCCGCGACGACCTGCTCGGTGTCTACGGCGACCCGGCGATCACCGGCAAGCCGGCCGCCGACGACCTGCGCACCGGCAAACCCACCACTCTGCTGATGCTGGCTCATCAGCTGGCCACACCGGAACAGCGGGCGGAACTGTCCAGCCCGCTGCCCACCGACCTCGCCGGAGCCGTCAACCCCGCCGAGGGCTCCGGCGAGCTCATCGCCCGGCGTGCCCGGATCATCACCGAGACCGGCGCTCCGGCGCGGGTCGAGGAGATGATCCGGGCCCGGGTCGCGGAAGGAGTGGCGGCGCTGACCGGCGCCCCGATCCATCCCGACGCGCGCACCGCCCTCATCGAGCTGGCGACCACCGCCACGTGCCGCCCGGCATGATGAGACTCCACCTCCCCCCGATCCTTGGAGCCGTGACGTGCGTACCGTGACCGGAGCCACCGACCATGTCGTCGTGGTCGGCGCAGGCCTGGGCGGACTGGCCTGTGCTCTCCATCTCGCCGCGGCCGGGCGCCAGGTGACCGTCGTCGAACGCGAGACGGTGCCCGGTGGCCGGGCCGGCCGCCTCTCGGTCGGCGGCTACGAGTTCGACACCGGGCCGACTGTGCTGACCATGCCGGACCTGATCGCCGAACCCCTCGCGGCGGTCGGTGAGAAGCTGAGCGACTGGCTGGAACTACAGCCGCTGGACCCGGCGTACCGGGCGTACTACCCGGACGGCTCCACTCTGGACGTGCGTACCGACACGACCCGGATGGCCGCCGAGATCGCCCGCGTCTGCGGCCCCCGCGAGGCCGACGGATATCTGCGGTTCGTCGACTTCACCCGGCAGCTCTGGCATCTGGAGCGCGACCACTTCATCGGCCGGAACCTCGACACCCCGGTCGATCTGATGAACCTCAACCTGCTGAAACTGCTCGGCATGGGCGGGTTCCGGCGGCTGCAGCCGAAGATCAACGAGTACTTCCGGGACCCCCGGACCCAGCGGATCTTCTCGTTCCAGGCCATGTACGCCGGGCTGGCGCCACACGACGCGCTGGCCATCTACGCCGTCATCGCGTACCTCGACTCGGTCGCCGGCGTCTACTTCCCGGTCGGCGGCATGCACGCCGTGCCCAAGGCCCTGGCCGGCGCCGCCGAGAAGCACGGAGTCACGTTCCGCTACGACACCACTGTGGAGCGGGTGACCACCGCGAACGGCCGGGCCACCGGAGTGATCACCGCCGGCGGCGAACACATCCCGGCTGACGTGGTCGTGCTCAACCCGGACCTGCCGGTCGCCTACCGCGACCTGCTCCCGGCCCGCCGGCAGTGGCGCCCGCTGCGTTACTCGCCGTCATGCGTGGTCCTGCACATCGGGTCGAACCAGCACTACTCGAAGATCGCCCACCACAACATCCATTTCGGCAGGGCATGGAAGGGCACCTTCGACGAGGTGATCAACAAGGGTCTCCTGATGAGCGATCCGTCCCTGCTCGTCACCAACCCGTCGCACACCGACCCGTCCGCGGCGCCCGAGGGCAAGCAGTCGTACTACGTGCTGGCGCCCGCACCCAACCTCGAGGCCGGCCCGATGGACTGGCGGGGCGGCCTGGACCGGCGCTACGCCGATGAGCTGCTGCGCGTGCTGGAAGGCCGCGGCTACATCGGCTTCCGCGACGGGGTCGAGGTGCAGCGCATCGTCACCCCGGCCGACTGGGCGGACGACGGCATGGCTGCCGGCACCCCGTTCGCGGCCGCGCACACGTTCGCGCAGACCGGCCCGTTCCGCCCGTCGAACCTGCACCCGACGCTGGAGAACGTGGTGTTCACCGGGTCGGGCACCCAGCCCGGCGTCGGCGTGCCGATGGTCCTGATCTCCGGAAAGCTGGCCGCCGCCCGGATCACCGCTGGGAGAAATGCGTGACGATTCGGGAGACCCACCTGGTCGAGCTCGTCGACGAGATCGGCACACCACTCGGCTCGGCAACCGTGCGGGAGGCGCACCAGGCGCCGGGGCAGCTGCACCGCGCGTTCTCGGTGTTCCTCGCCGACGACACCGGCCGGGTGCTCCTGCAGCAGCGGGCGGCGGCGAAGACCCGCTTCCCGCTGCGGTGGGCCAACACCTGCTGCGGGCACCCCGCGCCGGGCGAGGACCTCGCGGTCGCGGCCGGGCGGCGGCTCACCGAGGAACTCGGGATCCCGGCGGTGCCGCTGACCGAGGTGGGGGTGTACACGTACCGCGCCGAGGACCCGGTCACCGGGCGGGTCGAGCACGAGTACGACCACGTGCTGCTCGGGCGAGTCCCGGACGGCATCGAGTTCCAGCCCGAACCGGCCGAGGTGGCACGGCTGCTCTGGGTGGCGCCGGCCGACCTGCCGGAGCGGGTGGCGGGGGATCCGGAGTCGTACGCGCCCTGGCTCGGCGGTGTCGCCGAACGGCTCCTGACCGCGCTCCCCTCGTCCACGCCGGCGGAGCGGCCGGGTGGGAACTGATGGCCTGAGCGCCGGCGCTGCCGCACGCCGCCTGGGCGTCGCGGTGACCACCTTGCGCACCTGGCACCAGCGGTACGGCCTCGGCCCGAGCCGCCACGAGCCGGGACACCACCGGCGGTACACCGTCGAGGACATGGTCCGGCTGCAGGTCATGCAGCGGCTCACCGCGCAGGGCGTGGCCCCCGCGGAAGCCGCTGCCTGGGCGCGCCGATCGCCGGTGCCGGACGAGACCACTCCGGTCGACGCCCCGGCCACCACTCCGGTCGACGCCCCCGCCGGCGGAGGCCAGGCGATCGCCCTGGGCGTGCGGGCCGACCCGGCCGCGCGCGGGCTGGCCCGGGCCGCCATGCGCCTGGACGCGCCGTCGATGCGCTACATCATCGAGGGCGCGATCACCGGGCGCGGCGTCGTGCCCACCTGGAACCAGGTGATCATGCCGGTGCTCATCGGCATCGGCGACCGGTACGAAGCCACCACCCGCTTCGTCGAGGTCGAGCACCTGCTCTCCCGCACGGTCACCGAGGCCCTGGCCGCCGTGCCCCGGCCGCCCCGCGACCGCGCCCCGCGCGTCCTGCTCGCCGCCGCCGACGAGGAGCAGCACACGCTGCCGCTGGAGGCGCTGGCCGCGGCGCTGGCCGAGCTGGGGGTGCCCACCCGCCTTTTCGGGGCCCGGGTGCCGCCCCGGGCGCTCCTGGACGCCGTGGACCGGACGGGCCCGGCTGTGGTGGTGCTCTGGTCCCAGCTGCCGACCACGGGCGGTGTGGAGCAGCTGGAGCGGGTGCTCGCCGTACCCCGTCCGCCGTTGATCGTCGCCGCGGCCGGACCGGGCTGGCCGGTCACCGATCTGCCCCCCGAAGTGACTCCGCTGGGCAATCTCGCCGACGCGGTCCGTACGGTTGCCGCCGGCGCCGCCGAGTGAGCCGCGCGTTTGCGCTGGTCAGAGGCGCGCGCAAAGAAAAGGGGGTACCGATTTGGAGACCGCTCGGTCGATCACATATGCTTTGCAGGCCTCAAGCGGGGCGGGCGAAAGCCACCAAGCACTGCCGATCGCACAGCCAGAGCGATATGCAATGATGGCGGAGTTGCCCTCATCGTCTAGTGGCCTAGGACGCCGCCCTTTCAAGGCGGTAGCACGGGTTCGAATCCCGTTGGGGGTACTGGTAAGTTAGCTGCGCGAGCGGCTGACAAGCCGGAGCAAGACAGTTACATAGCAAGGTCCTGTGGAGCAGTTGGAGTGCTCGCCGCCCTGTCAAGGCGGAGGTCGCGGGTTCAAGTCCCGTCAGGACCGCAACACCAGCCACGGCCAGGTAGCTCAGTTGGTACGAGCGTCCGACTGAAAATCGGAAGGTCGGCGGTTCGACCCCGCCCCTGGCCACCAAGCCTCTCGCCGGGCTTTGAGCGTCGTCCACCTGCGGAAACGTATGGTGGACGTTCTGCTTTTCCGATGCCTTGATGGCGGCTTGGTCGTTCTTCCGGCTGGTTGACGCCCACCGGCCCGCGTGCTCGCATGATTTGATGCGATTCGACGTCGACACGAAGGCCACGCCCGAGCAGGTGCGCCGCGCGCTTACGGACTTCACCGACCGCAGGTTGCAGATCTGGAACCGCACCCTCGACCCGAAGAAGTACGAGCTGCGCGAGCAGGGCGACACCTGGGCGGTGGCTCGGGAGAGCACGCCGGGGTCACCGTTCTGGGTGGTCTCGCGCTACGACTGGTCCGACGCCGCCGTGATCCGCTGGACGGTCGTGGAGAGCAGCTACGGGGGAAGCGGCGGCGGGTTCGTGCGCATCGCTCCGGCCGAGCACGGAGGCAGCCGGCTCCACGTCGAGTGGGTCAACACCGGCGCCCGCCTCGCCCAGCGGCCGCTGCTCGTCCTGCTGCATCACGGCCCGATGGCCCGGGTGATCCGCGGGATGTGGGCCTCCGCGCTGGATCGGTATGCCCAGTCTCACCAGGGGATGTAGTACTCACAGTTGATCTGGATGTCCGAGGGCTCGCGCACCTGGCAGTTGTCCCCGGCAACGGTCGCGTTCGGGCCGCCGTCGAGGGTGTCCGGGCCGTCGCCGTGCCCGCCGGAGTCGAGCATGTCCTCGCCCTCCTCGCCGTAGAGCAGGTCGCGGCCGCTGTCGCCTTCCAGCCGGTCGTTGCCGGCGCCACCGCGGATGACGTCGTCACCGGCCAGGCCGACGATCCGGTTGCCGGAGGCGTTGCCGGTCAGCCGGTCCGCGCCGGGGCCGCCCCTGATGTCCTCGACGTCCGCGCCGACCGTGTCGCGCTCCCCGGCCTGGCCGTCGTCGCGGGAGGCACCGTCCAGGTCGACGGTGAGCGCCTTGCGGTAGGTGCGGTAGTCGGCCGTGTCGCGGCCGGAGCCGCCGAGCAGCACGTCGGCGGAGACCGTGGACTGGCCGCTGTCGCCGGCGAGAACATCGTTCCCGGAGTCACCTGCCAGGCGGTCGCTGCCGTGATCGCCGAAGAGGCTGTCGTCGCCGGAGTCGCCGGAGAGCTTGTCGTTGCCGTATCCGCCGCTCAGGACGTCGTTGTCGGCGCCGCCGTGGAGGACGTCAGCCGAACCGCCGCCGATGATCTGGTCGTGGCCGGCACCGCCGTACAGATAGTCGGTGCCGTCGTCGCCGGAGAGCCGATCGTTGCCGGAGCCGGCGGAGATGCGGTCGTTGCCGGTGCCGCCGGTCAGGCGGTCGGCGAGCGGGCCGCCGAAGAGTTGGTCGCTGCCGGTGCCGCCGCTCGCGGAGATCGCCAGGCCGCTCCGGTTGGTCACCGAGTCGTTCCGGTCGTAGGTGTAGACCCGCACCCGGGTCGGCGCCTTCGACGGCGTGCAGCGCACCTTCGTCCTGTCGCCCTTGACCTTCTTGCAGCCCTTGCCGGCCTTGACCGCAACGCTGTCGTCGATCGTGACGGTCTTGCCGGAGCGGGTCACCACGACCCGGTTCTGCTTGCCCTTGGCCGCCTTGAACTGCACCGTCGTGGCCTCGACCACGGACGCCGTGCCGGTGCTCGCCGCCTGCGCCGGGGAGACACCGGAGCCGACCATCGCGACGACGGCGAGAAGGGTGAGACCGACAGGGGTAGGGCGCACCTGGAACCTCCTCGGGGCGGTGCGAAGGATCATAGAACGATGCTGATACGAATGTGGCCCCGCCGGGACACCGGCGGGGCCACACAACGCTGCTCGTTACTGCTTGCTGGACTCGCAGTTCACCACGGTGTCAGCGGAGTCCGTCACGCAGGTGTCGCCGGCGGCGGTGGCGTTCGCTCCACCGTCGACCTTGTCCGCGGGCTTGCCCGGGGAGTTGGTGCGGATGAAGTCGTCGCCGTCCTCACCGTGGATCTCGTTGTTGCCGGACTCGCCGATGAGCCGGTCGTTGCCGGCCCCGCCACGGATGACGTCGCCGCCCCACCAGCCGCCTTCGATGTTGTTGGCGGCGGCGTTGCCGGTCAGCGTGTCGCCGTACTGGCCACCGGTGATGTTCTCGACGTCGGCGCCCACGGTGTCGTACTCACCGGCCTGGCCGTCGTCGCGGGCGGCGCCGTCGAGATCGATGGTGAGCGGCTTGCGGTAACCGGAGTAGTCGACCGTGTCCACACCGGAACCACCGAGCAGAACGTCCGCGTAGACCCGCTGAGGGCCATTGGTGCTGGCGTCGATCCACTCGCCCGTGAGGTTGTCGTTGCCGGCGCCGCCCTCGAGCCGGTCGTCGCCCTCGTAACCGATCAGGTAGTCGTCGCCGTCGCCGCCGCGGAGCGTGTCGTTGCCGACGTCACTCACCGGGTCACCGATGATGGAGACGCCACCGCCGTAGGCGATGTCGTTGCCGGTGCCGCCGTCGATGATGTCGTTGCCGAGGTCACCGATGCCCCAGTCGCGGTCGTCGCCGAGCGCGATCCGGTCGTTGCCGTCCCCGCCGTAAACGGTGTCCTGGCCGCCCTCGCCGTAGGCGATGTCGTTGCCACCACCCAGGTAGATCTTGTCCCGGTCAGCACCGCCGGCGACCCAGTCCGTACCGGTGCCGGTGTAGATCGTGTCGAGACCGTTCTCGCCGCGAACGGTGTCGGCGCCGGTGCCCGAGTCGATGTAGTCGCTGCCGGAACCGCCCCAGATCTTGTCGCTGCCGGACTCGCCGGCCAGGTAGTCGGCGCCCGACCCGCCGATCAGCCGGTCGTCACCGGTGCTGCCGTACGCCGTCATCGGCAAGCTGGTCCGGTTGGTCACCGAGTCGTTGCGCGAACCGAGGTACACCCGCACGCGCTTCGGCGTCTTCGACGTCTTGCACTTGACCTTGGTCTTGTCGCCCTTGACGGCCTTGCAGCCCTTGCCGGCCTTGACCGCGACCTTGTCGTCGATGGTGACCGTCTTGCCCGACCGGGTCACCACGACCTTGTTCGTCTTGCCGGAGGCCGCCTTGTACTGCACCGTGCCGCCGCTCATGGACGCGAGGCCGGCGGAGGCGGCCTGCGCCGGAAGGGCCGTGACACCGACGACAGCGACGGTGGTGAAGAGAGTGAGGCCGACCCCGGTCAGCCTTTTCATGGATGCCATCTCGAACTCCCCGTGTATTCGCGGGTACCGATCCTAGGCCCTGACAGCAAGAGGTCCGCGCCGTCACGGGGGGAACGGCGCGGACCCGCGCCCAAAGATAGTCGTCATCACCGAGATGTTCGACCTGAGCGGCCGAACACATAGCTACTCCACAGGTGGCCGGAACCGAAACGGCCCGGTCCGAAGAGACCGGGCCGTTTCGTTCAAAGCTGTGTCTCAGCCGCGCAGGTCCGCGAGACGCGCCGCAACGCCAGCCGCCTCCTTGGACGCCGTCACACCGAGCTCGCAGCCGGTGGTGGCGCCGGCGTTGAGCACCAGGCAGAAGTCCTTGCCGGAGCCGCCGTCCAGGCGGTCGCGGGCGCTGTTGCTGCCGATCTGCTCCCCGGCCGAGGTGAGGCTCTCACCGATGAGGTAGTCGTTGCCACCCTCACCCTTGATGGTGTCGTGGCCGCCCTCGCCGAACCCGTAGTCGACGCCGGTTCCCAGGAACACACGGTCGTTGCCGGTGCCCGCCTCGACGATGTCGTCGCCGGTGCTCCCGTAGATCGTGTCGGCACCGGACTCGCCGAAGATGACGTCCGCGCCGCCCTTGCCGTACAGCGTGTCGCTGCCGCTGCCGCCCTGCAGCTGGTCGGCGCCCGAGCCGCCCCACAGCTTGTCGCTGCCGGTGCCGCCGGCGGTCAGCAGGAAGACCGAGGTCTTGTTCTTGACCCAGTCGTTCTTGTCGCCGAGCGCGACGCTCAGGGTCTTGGTCTTCTTGCTGGTGGTGCACTTCACCTTGGTGCGGCTGACCGACTTGCAGCCCTTGCCGGCCTTGATGGCGACCTTGTCGGTGATGGTGACGGTGCGGCCCTTGATGGTCAGGGTCACGCCGTTGGCCTTGCCCATCAGGGCGCGGAACTCGACCTTGCCGGTTCCGACGGTCCGCACCAGGCCGGCGCTGGCGGCCTGGGCCGGGGTGGCGAGAACGGCGGTGGAGGCGACGGCCGCGGCGGTCGCGCCGAGCAGAGCCAGAGCCTTGCGGTTGAACAGGAACATGTGATTCCCCCGTGTGGGCATCGTGATCGACTGTGCAGCCTAGGCAGGGCAGGCAAGCCCGGCGACCTTCACAGTGATCGACAGTCGGTCAAGCGGATCAGAGAGCCGGTTCTGCAGAACGGCACCGTATCGACGCGTTGCTCGCGCAGCCTACCCATAGTCAGGCGTCGAGATCAAGCTCAGCAACCGAGTTCGGCGCCGTACCGGCTCGAAGTGGCGTGCATCACTATCCAGACACGCTCCACTCCGGGCAGTCGCCGGATGCCCGGGACCGGCCCGCAGTCGAACTCCCGACCCACCGCCACCAGGCGGAACGACTCGGACATGGTCTCCACCTGGATGCCCTCGACCCGGTCCGGCTGGTGCTTCCACGCCTCGCGCAGCCTAGCCAGCGCTTGATCACGTGTCTCCAGGCGAACGTCACCGGCGCCCGGGAACCCGGTCAACTCCGACCGGATGGCCGACCTCTGCTCGGCCGTGATGCCCGGCTCCAGGAAGACGGCCACCTCGAATTGGCGATCCGGCTGATAACGCCACCCGGCGGCGATCATCACCGAGGTGGCCGCGACCGCGCCGATGACCAGCGCGGCCCCGGCCACGGCCACCAGCAGGAGCCAGCGCCGCGGCGATTCGCGGCGCTCGGCCTCTGCCTCTGGCGTGTCCAGGGCCAGCAGCTCGGCTTCAAGATCACGGTCGGGCATGATCCGAAGCTATCTCAGGCGCGCTCGCAGCCCACCCGAGTGTCCGACGTGGAGGCCGCGCAGAAGTCCCCGAGAGGACCGTGCGTGCCGCCGTCGAGCGAGTCCCGGCCCGCGCCGCCGTAGAGGTCGTCGGTGCCGGCGCCGCCGAAGAGGGCGTCGTTGCCGTTCCAGCCGGAGATCGTGTTGTCGCCGTTGTTGCCGGTGAGGCGGTCGTTGCCCGGACCGCCGAGCAGCTGCTCCACGTCGGCGCCGATGGTGTCGTGCTCACCCGGCTGGCCGTCGTCGCGGCTCGCCCCGTCCAGGTCCGCGGTCACCGGCCGGTACGCGTGGTGGTAGTCGACCAGGTCGACGCCCGAACCGCCGAGCATGACGTCAGCCGCGTAGCAGCCGGCTTTGCCGGAGCCGTCCCGGCAGTCGTCGCCCTGGAGCCGGTCGTTGCCGTGCCCGCCGTCGATCCAGTCCCGGCCGTCGCCGCCGTAGAGGATGTCGTCGTCGGCGCCGCCGTAGACCTTGTCGTTCCCGCCCAGCGTCATGATGTGGTCGTAGCCGCCCTCGCCGTAGACCACGTCGTTGCCCGAGTTGCGGCCGGCGGAGTCCATGACCCCGTCGTCGCCCGGCCCGGCGTAGATCACGTCGTTGCCGTCGTCGCTGTCCAGGGTGTCGTTGCCGGCGTACCCGTAAAGCGTGTCGTTGCCGGTCCAGCCGCGCAGGATGTCGCCGCGCGGGCCGCCGTGGAGCTTGTCGCTGCCGGTGCCGCCGTCCGCGGTCATGGCCAGGCCGGTCCGGTTGGTCACCGAGTCGTTCCGGTCGTAGGTGTAGACCCGCACCCGGGCCGGCGCCTTCGACGGGGTGCAGCGCACCTTCGTCCTGTCGCCCTTGACCTTCTTGCAGCCCTTGCCGGCCTTGACCGCGACCCGGTCGTCGATCGTGACGGTGTTCCCGGAGCGGGTCACCACGACCCGGTTCTGCTTGCCCTTGGCCGCCTTGTACTGGACCTTCGTCGCCGAGACGACCGAGGCGACGCCGGTGGGAGCCGCTGCGGCCGGGGCTGCGAACGCCCCGATCGCAACGATCGTGGTGGCCAGACTGAGGGCGAGAGGCGTCGTGTATGGCATGCGATCTCCTGGATCAGCAGCGGTGAATACCGCAAGTCCGAAGATCATAGAACGATACCGTTACGACGCGCCGCCCCGAAGGCTCATGCTTCGCAGTTGGTCACGGTGTCGGTGGCATCCGCCTTGCAGGTGTCGGTGTTCGCCCCACCGTCCGCCCGGTCCGGGCCCCGACCGGAGTCCGTCTCGGTGTTGATCCGGTCGTCGCCGTCCTCGCCGTAGACCTGGTCGTTGCCGTCCTGACCGCCCCAGAGGTCGTCGTTGCCGGCGCCACCACGGATGACGTCGTTGCCGAGAACTCCGTAGATTCCGTTGGCGGCCGCGTTACCGGTCAGCACGTCGTTGCTCCAGCCGCCGCTGAGGTCCTCGACGTCCGCGCCGACCGTGTCGTACTCGCCGGCCTGACCGTCGTCGCGGGCGGCGCCGTCCAGGTCGACGGTGACCGGCTGGCGGCGGGCGCTGTAGGTGACGGAGTCGACGCCGGAACCACCCAGGATGACGTCCGCGCCCACGTGCGGCTGGGCCGGGTCGAAGTTCGTGAAGTCGCCGGCGAGGTGGTCGTTCCCGGCGCCGCCCTCGATCCGGTCGTTGCCCTGGAAGCCCTCGATGTTGTCGTTGCCGTCGCCGCCCCGGAGCGTGTCGTTGCCGAAGTCGGCGATCCGCTCACCGTCGACAGCGATGCCCCCGCCGTTGAGGTTGTCGTTGCCGGCACCGCCCTCGATGAGGTCGTGGCCGGACGTCTGGTACGCGTCCTCCCCGATCCCGAAGTCGGCACCGTCACCGAGGTAGATCCGGTCGTTGCCGTCGCCACCCCAGACCTTGTCGTCACCGGCCTCGCCGTAGACAGCGTCGTTGCCGTCGCTCGCGTTGATGCTGTCGTTGCCGGTGCCGCCGGCGATCCAGTCCGCGCCGGTGCCACTGTTGATCCGGTCGTTGCCGGACTCGCCGCGCACGCTGTCTGCGGCGGAGCCCGCCTCGATCCGGTCGTTGCCCGCGCCGCCCCAGATGCTGTCCTTACCGCTCTGGCCGGAGAGGTAGTCCGCCGCCGACCCGCCGACCAGACGATCGTTGCCGGAGCTGCCGTAGGCCGTGAGCGCCACACCGCTCCGGTTGGTCACCGAGTCGTTGCGGGCGCCGAGGTAGACCCGGACCCCGGTGGGCGCACTCTTCGTCGTGCACTTGACCTTGGTCTTGTTGACCTTCTTGCAGCCCTTGCCGGGCTTGAGCGCGACCGTGTCGTCGATCGTGATCGTCTTGCCGGACCGCGTGATGACGACCCTGTTCGTCTTACCCGCGCCCGCCTTGAACTGCACGACCTTCGAGCCGACCACCGAGGCGACGCCGGAGGACGCCGCCTGCGCCGGGGTCGCCGTGAGGCCGGCAACCGCGATGCTGGTGAAGATCGTCAGGCCGACGCCGGCCAGCCGACGGGAATGTGACATCGATGGATCCTCCCCATGAATCCGGCGGCAGCGAAGCCGCAGCGCGCCGATCAAAGGGCTTGTCTACAAGGGAAGTCGGAGCACGAAGGCGGTGACACCGACCGCGCCGAGCGCCATCGCGCCGGCCGCCATCGCCCGGCCGGTCGCCGGCAGTCCGGACCGGGCCCAGCCGCCGGCCCGGCGCAGACCGGCGGCTCCCCAGACCAGGGCGACGATCGACGGCACCAGCAGCGGGCTGAGCACCAACCCCACGATGCCGAAGACCAGCGCGTGCAAGGCGGGCGAGTTCCGGCCCGCGGCCAGATCCGCGGCCGGCTCACCCATCCCCCAGCGGAACCTCCGCTTCGGTACGGACGGTGACGTGATCGACATCACAAACGGTGCCGGCTGGAGATGACCCGTCCAGCGAAAGCCGTCCCACCACCGCTGTTGTGGTGACCCCGCCGGATCGGCGTACCAGCCGGCGGGCACAGCCGTGGCGGTCGCGTCACTCATCGTGGTGCTCCAACTCTGTACGGGCCGACGGTCCGGAACTGATCGGGCGTCGCCGATCAGACTTAAGGGATTGCACCGCGCGAAACGGCACCTCTTGTAGGCCGCCGTCCCGTCAATCAGAGTGATATCGAGATCGGTGCTGAACCTGGAGCGTGGCGAGGAGACAACGTCGTGCAGACCTTCACGAACGAGGCTGAGCATGCGGCTTTCACCCTGGCGGAGGCGCTGAGCGAGAAGGCGATGACCTGCATGAAGTACGCCGAGGAGGCGGCCGAGGCGTTCCGCACCGGCCGGATCGCGATGCGGCGGCAGTTCAAGGCCCGCGGCTTGTCCGAAGCAGAGGCTGACATTCGCTGGTCCGGCACGTCGCAGGCGACCCGCGCCATCGCCAACAACGATTTCTTCATCTCCCAGGCGTCGATGTACAACAACGCCGCCGCCGCGCAGTACGCGAAGGCTCTCTACCTCAAGATGAAGTGACCGCGCTGCCGCCCAGCTGGGCGTTCTGCCCGGCCCGGTAACCCCGGGACCGCCCGCTGCCCTGCAACCGCCGCGGTGGCAGTTTGGCCAGCTGCGGGTAGGCCTCGTTGCGGCGCCGCTCGACGAGATCGGTGCGGTCGACGAGCGCCAGCTCGGCGCCGGGCGTCCCGGCCGCCGCCGATCGCTCGGCCTCCCACAGCCGCGCGCTGATCGCCTGGCTGTAACCGACCAGCCAGGACCGCCGGTAGGCGGCCGGATGCTCACCCCACGGCACCGGGCTGGCGGCCAGGCCGTGCGCCGCCTGCACCAGCAGTGAGGTGAAGAGCAGCTCGACCCGTTCCAGGTCGGCGGCGTGCCCGAAGAGGTGGCTGCGCGCGAGACTGCGCCGGTCCAGGTGCACCACCCGGCAGCGCAGCGGCGCGGCCACCGCCGCAAGCAGCCCGGCCTTGTCCCGCGCGTAGGGCGCGTCGATGGTGATCACCCGATCGCCGATCGGGTCGGCCGCCGGATCGGCGACCGCGAGCATGGCCTGATCCACGCCGTATTTCGCGATCAGCTCGGCGGCCTTCTCGGTGAAGGCCTCGGCCTCGTCCGGCGTGCACGCCGGATCCTCGGCCATAGCGAGCAGCTTGCGCACGCGCGCCAGCAGAGCATCAGACATGAGTCGTACGCGTGGAGCCGGTCACGCAGCCCGGTGCCGCAGTGTGGCGACCGTGGAACCGGCGAGGGCGAGCAGGCAGTCGGGCAGCCGCCCGTCCGCGATCGCGGCGCCGAACAGGGCCTCACCGGTGGGGAAGTCACCGTTGACGTAGGCGCTGACGAACCGGGCCACCCAGCGCTTGTCATAGCGCGCGTCGTCGATCCCGGGGAACTCCAGCGTCCACGCGCCACCCGGCGGCACCTGGCCGACCATGGTCGCCGCGAGGCACCAGGCCACGTCCCACGCCCCGACGACGCCGTCCCGGTCGACGACCGCGTCGAAGGTGTCGGCGACGGCGGCGCTGTCGCCGGTGAGGGCGCAACGCAGGATCTGCGCGGCGTCGTCGAACGCGTCCTGTGGTACTTCGGTCACGTCAGAAAAGGTACGTCCAACCGTCAAGGAACGCTCGTCGACGAGGGAATTCAGGCACCACGAAGGAGACAGGTAATCCTTGCGGTACACACCCGGTCGCCGGCCTCGTCCTCGATGACCACCTCGTACGTCGCGACCGCCCGGCCCCGGTGCACCGGCAGTGCGACACCGGTCACCAGACCGGAACGGGCCGCCTTGTGGTGGGTGGCGTTGATGTCGACGCCGACCGCGAACGGCCGGTCCACGGTCTGCCCGTGCAGCACCGCGCCGACCGAACCGAGCGTCTCGGCGAGCACGCACGAGGCCCCGCCGTGCAGCAGCCCGTACGGCTGGGTGTTGCCCTCGACCGGCATCGTGCCGACCACCCGGTCCGCGCTGGCCTCGGTGATCTCGATACCCATCCGCTCGGCGAGCGCACCGCCACCGTTGCTGGTGAAGAGGTGCTGCAGACCGTCTTTCGCGATATCCACGTCGGCGTACGTTACCGGCGAGTGAACGCCGTACCAGCGACAACCGTCACAGCCGGGTTGACTGATCCGGCGATCATTCGGGTACTGACGGGCGATCGGGGCCGGACGGACCGGCCAGGGGAGGAACGTCGTGAGCGAGCCGCAGGAGATCATCGAGACCCGCGGGGACGACCGCGTCGACCTGGTGACCAGCGACGCGAACGGTGACGGCCGGACCGATGTCTGGGTGGCCGACACCGACGGCGACGGCAAGCCGGACCTGTACCAGTTCGACACCGACGGCGACGGCAAGGTCGACATCACGATGGTGGACCTGGATGAGGACGGCACGCCGGACGTGGTCGTCGACGGCGACGGCGGGCTGCCCCCGCAGTCCTGATCAGGAGCCGCCGAGGGCGGAGAGCGCCACCCACACCACCGCGATAGCCACGACGGTGGTGCCGACCGTGGAGGCGGTGTGCCGCCAGGAGCGGGCACCCTCCACCGCCTCCGGATGGCCGAGTTCTTCCAGGACCGCCCGGTGCTCGCGGACCGCGGCACAGTGCGGGGTCGCCGCGTCCGGGTCACGGCTCAACTCGACGGCCAACTGGGCCTGGGCGCGCTGCAGACGTCGTACCGCTGCTCTGCCGCGACGGCCGGCACGCGCCGCGGCGTGCCGGCGGGCCGCCGCGCGCCGCGACCCGGAGCCCAGCACCCGCAGCTCGCCGGCCGTGATCAGCTGCGGGTCGCGCAGCGTGGCGAGCTTGGCCACGTAGTAGGCCGCCTCCTGGTCGTGCGCGCGCCGCACCAGATAGAGGATGAGCAGCAGCGGCGGCAGGCCCTTGAAGACCAGCACCGCGAGCAGCGCCAGCGCGCCGTCGCCCAGGCCGTCGCGGAAGAGCGGCGAGTTCCAGAGCACGTGGGACGCCCACGCGCCGAAGAGGGCGAGCCCGGCGATCGCGAGCCGGTGCGTGCGGGTCCGGTGCGGGTTCACCACCAGATAGCCGATGCCCGCGCCGGCCAGCGCACCGAACAGGGTGTGACTCCAGACGCCGGCCAGGAAGCCGCGTACCAGGAAGGTGGTGACCACCGGCTGGACCTGGTCGCCCTGACCGGCCATCGCCACCGCACCGATCGCGAACACCACGTCCTCGACGATCTGGAATCCGAGCCCGACCAGGGCGCCGTAGACGACCCCGTCGAGCACGCTGTTCACCTGCGCCCGGGCGATCAGGACGATGGCCACCACGCCGAGCGTCTTGGCGATCTCCTCGACGGTGGGACCGGCGAGCGCGGAACCCCACTCGGCGGCGAGGCCCGGCGAGCCGAACTTGGCGATCAGGTTGTCCAGCGCGGTGCTGCCCGGGATGGACACCGTGGTGGCGACCAGGCCACCCCACGCGAAGGCCAGAACACGCAGGCTCGGCGGTTCCCGCTCCAGGAAGTCCAGCTCGGAGACAAAGAGCCAGAAGGGTACGGCGAGCAGCGCGAACAGCAGGATCGCGGTGACCGTGGCCACCGGGTACACGCTGAGGAACCGCCCGGCGATCTGGGAGATCCGCAGCGCGCCGACCGCCAGCAGAGCGGCGACCACCCAGAACGCGGGCTGACGGGTGAGCGCGGCCGCCCGGTCAGCCCCGGGCCGGACCGGCTCGCTCATCTAACGCCCTCGAAGCGCAGGCTGCGGGTGCTGGTGTCGATGGCCGGCAGGGTGCGCCCGAGGTCGAGGTCCGCGCCGGTGACCGTGACCTCGATGGTGAAGCCGTGCGCGACGAAGACGGCGTACCGGCCGCCGCGGTCCCCCGCCGTGTACCCGCCCTGGATGCCGGCCAGCCCACCGGCGGTCGAGACCGCCAGCTGGGTGCCGGTGACCTGGTAGCCGGAGGTGCCGGTGATGCGCTGGCGCAACCGCAGCGCGGCGGCGGTCAGGTCGCCGTCGAACGGCTGGACGACGATCGCGTACTGCACCGGGCCGAGCCGGAAGAGCGCCGAGCCGCGCTCGTCGCCGGGCCGGGTGCCGGTCAGGTCGAGCGTCGCGCCCTCGGGCGGGACGATGGTGACCCCCGCACCGACCTCGTAGGGCCGGCCCGCGGCGACCGCGCGCTCGGCCGGGACGGCCCGGTCCAGCCGGGGCAGCCCGAAAGCGAGACCGGCCAGGATCAGAACGATGACGAGCGCCAGGGGCAGGCCGACGGTACCGGGGAGATCGGTGACCTGACTCCGCGTAACCCTCCCCATCCGTCCAAGTTAACGGCGGTTACCCGTTGATGTCCGGAGAACCGGTGGCCGGCCACTGTGGATGGTCGATCAACCTGGCAGATTACGCATTTGTCCGTTTTACCGACAGGTGCTGTGATGGCACGACAGCGGTAAGCCATACCCCGTTGTCACTGCGGTGAAAGACGTGACCCTCGTCCGCCATCACGTCTGCGGCGACGCGGAGAACCACCACATCCGCCGAGCGCCGGCGACCGACAGTGATCGCGGTCGGCAGGTCGATCGAGAGGTGCACGTGGTGCCGGCTCCGCGGCCGCAACCCGTCCCGCAGGATCGACTCCAGGTTGGCCCGGGGCGTCCCGTGGAACAGCTCGTCCGGCGGCACGGCCGGCGGCAGATCGAGGTCGACGGCGACCCGGCGGGAATGCCCCTGGCTGGCGCGGATCCGGTCCACCCCGTCCGGACCCGGCACCACCGCGAACCGGGCCTTGTCATTGCCGGCCACCACGATGTCGAGCTCGGCCCGGCTGATGCCGAGGGCCCCCAGCAGCTCCGGGACCGGCACCCAGCCGTTCGCGTCGAGGATCAGGCCGGCCACCTCGGGCCGGTGCCGCAGCACCAGCGACAGGCGCTTGCTCAGCCGCACCTGCTCGCGGCTCAGGCTCATCCGGCGAACTCCATGACGGCAAGGTAGTACGGCCGGTCCCCGTCGTCGATCGCTTTCAACCGCCACGCGGTGCCGGCCAGCAGGTCCTCCAGCTCGGTCACGGAGCAGTTCAGATAGTCGAACCACTCGGTGGTGAGCTCCCGGTACCGCAGCCGCAACCGCAGCTGACCGCCGAGCCGCCCGCGCTCACGGTTCCACCGGTGGTACGCCACATGCAGCGGATCGCGGGTCCCGTACGGATCGGTGCCCTGCGCGACGATCCGGGCCCCCGGGGCCGCGAGCCGGGCCAGGGCGGCCAGGAAGACCGGCGCCCGCTCGGGTCCCTCGAGCAGCCCCAGGTTGTTGCCGAGCAGCAGGAAGGTGTCGTAGCGGACGCTGGCCCGGGAGAACTCGTCCACGGTGTTCAGCACGGTGTCGTTCAGGCCGCGCTTGCGGGCCACCTCGATCGCGCCGAGCGAGGTGTCCAGCCCGGTCACCGCGAAGCCGCGGCGCTGCAGTTCGAGCGCCGACCGCCCGGCGCCGACCCCGACGTCGAGCACCCGGCCCCGGCACAGCCGCAGGGCCCGATGGTCGTACGGCTGCCAGGCGTCCGGCTCGTCCAGGTAGTGATCGGCGGGCGCCCCGTTGATCAGCCCGTCGTCGCGCTCGATGACCTCGATGACCGGCCGCGGCAACCGCCCGCCGGCCAGTGGCCTCGGCCCGATCCCGGTGCGCACCGCGTACGCGTCCCTGATCATCTCGCCGAAGGCGTCACCGATCACGGGGGCAGTCATGGTCACTACTCTTGAGGACATGGCCGCCCTGGAGCAACTCGGTTCGGAGAAGTACGTCCTGCTCACCACGTTCCGCCGGGACGGGCGCGCGGTCGGCACCCCGCTGTGGGTGGTGCCGGACGGCGCGGGTCTGGGGTTCTGGACCGTCGCCGGCAGCGGCAAGCTGAAGCGGATCCGCAACAGCGGCCGGGTCACCGTGGCCGCCTGCGACGTCCGGGGCAACCCCACCGGCGAGCCGCTGGAGGCCACCGCCCGGATCGGCGATCACAGCGACCGGCTGCGCATCGGCGAGAGCATCAAGAAGAAGTACGGCCTGATCGGTCGCCTGACCATGCTCGGCAGCAGGCTCCGCCGGGGCGTCGACGGCACGGTCGCCGTCCTCGTCGACTGACCACTGCCGGACCCCGGAAATGACAGACGGCGCCGGCTGATGCCGGCGCCGTACTGACATACACGTCGGAACGAAGAAGGGGCGATCGCCTTCCCCAGCGCTCGCCCCTTACAACGATCTCGGTCGACTCGGTCAGTCGCCCTGGCGCTGCGTGGGGATCTGCCCCTGCAGCAGGGCGCGGACCTCCGACTCCCGGTAGCGACGGTGGCCACCCAACGTGCGAATTGCGCTGAGCTTGCCCGCCTTCGCCCACCGAGTAACGGTCTTCGGGTCGACACGGAACATCGACGCCACCTCGGCCGGCGTTAGTAGCGGCTCAGGATCGTGCGTACGCGATGCCATCGGTCACTCCTCCACAGGTACCTAAAAACATCGGCCGGGGTCCCGCCGGCCGGTGCGTCTCTCATGGTCCGGCTAGTCCCCGATGTCCGACATGGGCCGAACGGACGAACGTCCCCAGATAGATGGATGAAGCATGCCCGATTTTTACGCGTTTTCTACGCCAGATAGTGTCTCGTTTAGTCCGATTATCACGCTTCGCGGACCGGCGATTACGAAGAGTGTTCGCTTCGGGAGCGCTCCCCGTGGTTGAGAAAAATACCCGTCTGTCCTATTTCCGCAGGTCAGTTGCATCGCTCGAGAAGCTGGACCAGACGCCACCGAGCGACCAGCTTCTCGTAGGCCTCGCTGGCTGACTCAGCGTCACCGCGAGAAAGTGCCGAAAGTCCGGCTGCCACCAGTCCGGGGGAATCGTCCTCCGCAAGGCTGTCCTCCGGGAGGAGGTTGACGAGGCCGCCGTAGTCGAGCTCCACCACCGACCGGGGATGGAACTCCTCCAGCCAGCGGGTGCCCTCCTCGACCGCCTCGGTGATCGGGGCGTCACCCAGCGCCTTGCGCAGCACCGACACCGCCCGGTGCGCCCGGCGCCGCGCCTTGGAGATCTCGGTGCGGTAGCGCAGCGTGCGCCGCCGGCCGGAGAGCGAGATCTCCCGCTCCTCGAGGTCGACGAAGGCGAACCATCGCAGCGGCACGCCCCAGGTGGCGATCTGCTCGTGCACCCGCGGCACGCCCTGCTCCAGCACCTTGGCGCCGCTGCGCCAGTCCTCCACCACGGCCTTGGCCTGACCGGCGAGCACCGGCGGCACGAACGCGTCGGCGAGCACCGCCGGCACGCCGTCCCGCGCGTTCAGGGCAGCTTCGGCGACCCGCAACCGCAGGTTCCACGGGCACACCAGAATGGAGTTGTCCCACTCCAGCACGTACGCCTCGTCGGGCAGGTCGGGCAGGCGGGTCCAGCCGGCGCCGAGCGCCTCCAGCACGGCGGTGCGCTGCCGGACCGGACCCTCGATCGGACCCAGATCCCGGCCCTCGCGCGCGTACTGGCGCCAGAAGACCTGCCGGTCCCGGTCGAAGGCGGTCAGCGGTTCGTAAACCCGTAGGTAGGACGCGAACAGTGACGGCACGGCGCGATCCTTTCACGAATTCGGCCGGGTGGAATCTCCCGCGCGGACGTAATCGCCGTGGCTTGCGCGCGACTACGCTCGCAAGCACCGGCCCACCCCGCCGGGCACCGTGGCCCCACGAAGGCCGAATCCAGATCAGGAGAACAAGCGATGGGTGTGTTCGACACCGACGGCAGCGAAGCCACCGGGCACGAACAGGTCGTCTTCTGCCAGGACCGGGCGACCGGTCTGAAGGCGATCATCGGTATCTACTCGACGGCGCTCGGACCAGCGCTGGGTGGCACCCGGTTCTACCCGTACGAGAGCGAGGAGGCCGCCCTCGCCGACGTGCTGAAGCTGTCCCGCGGCATGGCCTACAAGAACGCCCTGGCCGGCCTGGACCTCGGCGGCGGCAAGGCGGTCATCTGGGGCGACCCGGTCCGCGACAAGAGCGAGGCGCTGCTGCGGGCGTACGGCCGCTTCGTGGAGTCGCTGCGCGGCCGCTACTACACCGCCTGTGACGTCGGCACCTACGTCCCGGACATGGACGTGGTCTCCCGCGAGACCCGCTACGTGACCGGGCGCAGCGTGCAGAACGGCGGCGCCGGCGACTCCTCGGTTCTCACCGCCTGGGGCGTCTTCCAGGGCATGCGCGCTGCCGCCGAGCACACCTGGGGCAGCCCGTCGCTCAGCGGCCGCACCGTGGGCATCGCCGGTCTCGGCAAGGTCGGCAAGTACCTGGCCGGGCACCTGCTCACCGACGGCGCCACCGTGGTCGCCACCGACGTGAACCCGCTGGCGCTGGAGTGGGCCCGCACCACCCACCCGGAGATCGAGCTGGTGGCCGACACCCAGGCCCTGATCACCTCCGACATCGACGTCTACGCCCCCTGCGCGCTCGGTGGCGCCCTGAACGACGACACCGTGCCGGCGCTGCGGGCCAGGGTGGTGGCCGGTGGCGCCAACAACCAGCTCGCCCACCCCGGCATCGGCAAGAGGCTGCAGGACGACGGCATCCTCTACATCCCCGACTATCTGCTGAACGCCGGCGGCGTGATCCAGGTGGCCGACGAGATCCAGGGCTTCGACTTCGAGCGCGCCAAGCTCCGGGCGACCGGGATCTTCGACACCACCCGCCGGATCCTTCAGCTCGCCGGGGACGAGGGTGTGCCGCCCGCGGTCGCCGCGGACCGGCTCGCCGAACGGCGGATGGCGGAGGTCGGCCGCCTCCGCTCGATCTACCTCAGCTGAGACGGTTAAGTCGGGTGAGATGGCTGCCGCGCGGCGCTGGAATGAATGAACTGCGACGCGCGGCAGTGTCACACGCAACCCGAGGTGCCGAACGCGCCGTCGTCCATGTACCGTAAGACCCACGAGAGATGCCTGACGTCATCGGGGCCCGCCTTCGGGCTGCCCCGAATTCTGTGCGAGGGGGTCGAGCCATGGGGCGCGGCCGTGCTAAGGCCAAGCAGACGAAGGTGGCCCGGGAGTTGAAGTACCACTCCCCGAACACCGACCTCACCGCCTTGCAGCGCGAACTGGCGGGTGCCCGTCAATCCGACCGTCATTTCGACGACGACAACGATGAGTTCGTCGACGATGACGAGGATGACGCTGAGGACGACCAGGACACCTGGTCGCCGACAAGGCGGCGCTGACCCGTATTGCACAGAGCACGCGGACTGACCGCGTGCTTCCGTGTGTCGTGGTCACCCACATCCAACGGTTACAACGATGAAGCCCACGCGGGCCTTTCTGGCCGCGTGGGCTTCGACTCCGGTCACGCCTCAGCGCGGCCGGTTGTTCCAGTTGTAGAACGTCGGAATGTTTTCGAAGTGGTTCCAGGCGCAGACCGCCGAGCCGCCGTCCTGCGGCGTTTCCTCGGCACGTCTCTGCCTGGCGGCCTCCCCCTCCGCGATGAGCGCGGCCAGGCCGGCTCGGGTGTCGTGCACCCGTGCCGTCACCGGATCCGTCTCCACGCCGTCAGACAGCCGTGGCTTCGTGATCTCGGGCATGGTCCAGCACTCCCTCCAATAGGCGAATCTTGCTGTTGCGGCAGTGGTCCGTCTCGGTGATGTCGAAACGGCCACGTTCGAAGTAGCGGTTGGCCGCGTGGGCACCGCCACAGAAACCGAAGTAGGGGCAGGTCTGCCGGCATGCCTCGATGCCGCGCAGGAACTCGCCGATCCACGGTGTGCCCTCGGCCTCGGCGAGAATCCGGGGCAGCGGGGTGCTCAGCACGTTGCCGCTGCTGAAGTCGCCGTACCGGGGATCGTGGAAGCCGGCCAGCTCGGGCGAGAGCAGCACGACCGAGCCGTCGTGGGCGATCGTGGGGATCGGGTCCAGCTGCCGGGGCAGCAACTCGTCGGCGGTGCCGTCGAGGACCGCTGCCGCGTACCGCAGGGACCACTCCACCTCGCGCAGGTGGATCCGCGGGTCACGGCGCCACGCGGCGACCAGCTCGGCCCAGAAGGCGCTCACCGCGGCGGCGTCGTGACGGTTCTGCCGCTTGTTGACGCCTTCCAGCTCCTCGACGTTGATGCCGAGCACCTCGCAGCCGAGGTCGAGGAAGTACTCGTACAGCTCGGTGGCGACGCCCGGCTTCGGATCACCGACCACGCACAGCGTGGAGAACGGGATGCCGTGCCGGCGTAGCGCTTCGACGCCCCGCATGATCAGGTCGTAGGCCGGCTTGTTGCCCCGGTCCACCCGGTCACCGTTGCGTTCCCGCGGCCCGTCCACGCTCACGCTGACCCGGACGTCGTGCTCGACGAAGAACTCGCACCAGGCGTCGTCGATCAGCGTCGCGTTCGTCTGCACGTGGTGCTCGATGCCCGCGCCGAACGGCGCGAACAGCGCGGCCAGGTGGGCCGGACCCGCGGCGAGCGGCTCACCCCCGTGCCACACCACGGAGAACCGCCCGGTACGCGCGAAGTCCGCCACCCCGTCCGCGACAGCGGCCGCCACCTCGACCGGCATCTTCCGGTTCTCCTGCCGGAACGGCAGGTAGCAGTAGTCGCATGCGAGGTTGCACAGCGTAGTGGGCTGCATGACGACGTAACTGGGAACCGCCGAGATGCCCCGCATCCCACTCCAGGCACAGCCCATATCACTCCTGTCCGGCACCCAGCCCCCGCCCGGGGCCGGCAGGCCCCAGCCGTTGAGCGGCACCATCCCACCCAGCTCAGGCCGGTATCGGCCTCGAGCCGGTGACCCGTGCGGCGCCAGCCCACCCAGCTCAGGCCGGTATCGGCCTCGAACCGGTGACCCGTGCGGCGCCAGCCCACCCAGCTCAGGGCCGGTATCGGCCTCGAGCCGGTGACCCGTGCGGCGCCAGCCCACCCAGCTCAGGGCCGGTATCGGCCTCGAACCGGTGACCCGTGCGGCGCCAGCCGCCCGGGTCGGACCGTGCGGCGCTAGCCGCCCGGTCATGCTAGGCCTCGCGGTCCACCCTCAATGCGAAAGATCCGCATGTGCCGGACATCGACACACGCGGATCATTTCACGTTTGCGCTATCGCGAACCAGACTCGCTTTTCCGAAGGGTCAGCCCCGGGTGTAGGAGCCCATCATCTGCACCTCGCCGGAGCCCTCCAGGACCTCGCCGACCTGCCAGGCCTCGACACCACGCCCGGTCAGGTACGCCATCGCGCGGTCCGCGTCGTCCGCGGACACGATCGCGAACATGCCGACGCCCATGTTGAAGGTGGCCTCCATCTCGGAGTCCTCGATGCGGCCCTTCGCCTGGATCAGGTCGAAGATCGGCTGCGGGCGCCAGGTGGACCGGTCCACCACGGCGTCCACGTGGTCGGGCAGGATGCGCACCAGGTTGCCCGGGATGCCGCCGCCGGTGACGTGCGAGAACGCCCGGACGTCGGTCTCCTCGATCAGGCCCAGGCAGTCCTTGGCGTAGATCTTGGTGGGGGTGAGCAGCTCCTCGCCCAGGGTGCGCTGGGTGCCGAAGTCGTCGACCACGGTGTCCAGCCGCATCCGGCCGGCGCCGAGCAGCACGTGACGCACCAGCGAGTAGCCGTTGGAGTGCAGGCCGGACGAGCGCATCGCGATCACCGCGTCGCCCACCTCGACCCGCTCACGGCCGAGGATCTCGCTCTCCTCGACGACGCCGACGCCGGTCGCGGACACGTCGTACTCGTCCGGGCGCAGCACGCCGGGGTGCTCCGCGGTCTCGCCGCCGAGCAGGGCACAACCCGCGTAGCGGCAGCCGTCGGCGATGCCGGCGCCGATCTCGGCCACCTTGTCCGGCACGACCTCGCCGCAGGCGATGTAGTCGAGCAGGAAGAGCGGCTCGGCGCCACACGCGACCAGGTCGTCCACGACCATGGCGACCAGGTCGATGCCGATCGTGTCGTGGATGTCGAGCTGCTGCGCGATCACCAGCTTGGTGCCGACGCCGTCGGTGGACGAGGCCAGGATCGGGCTCTTGTACTTCTGGGTGTTCAGCCGGAACAGGCCGGAGAAGCCGCCCAGGTCACCGATCACCTCGGGCCGGGTGGTCTTCTTGACCTTCGACTTGAGCAGCTCGACGGCCCGGTCACCCGCATCAATCGAGACACCCGCGTCCGCGTACGTCGCCGAGCGCTTACGAGTGCCGCGGCCGCCACCGGCTGTCCACAGCTGGCGGTCCGCGCGCTGGGCTTGCTCACTCTCAGCGCCGTTCGATCCGGCACTGTTGCGCTCGGACACGTGCGTCACGGTTCTCCCCTTAGCGGTTCTGTGAATCTGAAAGTCACGGGTGGTGCAGCGCGCCGGCCCCACCGGGGCTGGCGACCAACGGGGTCGACGCTGACCGCTCGTCGTCGGCGTATTCACGCGCCTCGTAGTCGGACTCGAGCTCGGAGACCGCCGCGTCGGTCGCCTCTTTCGAGGCGCCCGGCATGCTGGCACGCCGGCCGACGCCCTCCAGCACGTGTTTCCCGATGAGGTCCCCGGTCGGGAGCTCGATCGGGTACTCACCATCGAAGCAGGCCATGCAGAGGCGCGTCTTCGGCTGCTCGGTCGCCTGGACCAAGCCGTCCAGCGAAACATAACCCAGGCTGTCGGCACCGATCGAGCGGCGGATGCCGTCGATCTCCAGGCCGTTGGCGATCAGCTCGGCGCGGGTGGCGAAGTCGATGCCGTAGAAACACGGCCACTTCACCGGCGGCGAGGAGATCCGGACGTGCACCTCGAGGGCACCGGCCTCCCGCAGCATCCGGATCTGCGCCCGCTGGGTGTTGCCCCGCACGATCGAATCGTCGATCACCACGATCCGCTTGCCGCGCACGACCTCGCGCAACGGGTTCAGCTTCAGCCGGATGCCGAGCTGGCGGATGGTCTGCGACGGCTGGATGAAGGTCCGGCCGACGTAGGCGTTCTTCATGAAGCCCGCGCTGTACGGGATCCCGGAGGCCTCGGCGTAGCCGATCGCGGCCGGGATGCCCGACTCCGGCACACCGATCACCAGGTCGGCCTCGACCGGGTGCTCCTTGGCCAGCTTGCGGCCGACCTCGACGCGGGCCGAGTAGATGTTGCGGCCGGCGATCGTGGTGTCCGGACGGGCGAGATACACGTACTCGAACAGGCAGCCCTTGGGCTCGGGCGCGGCGAACCGCGACGACCGCAGGCCGTGCTCGTCGATCGCGATGATCTCGCCCGGCTCCACCTCGCGGACGAAGCTGGCGCCGGTGATGTCGAGGGCGGCGGTCTCGCTGGCGACCACCCAGCCGCGCTCCATCCGGCCCAGGACCAGCGGGCGAACACCCTGCGGGTCGCGAGCCGCGTACAACGTGTTCTCGTCCATGAAGACGAAGCTGAAGGCGCCGCGCAGAGTCGGCAGCAGCTCGAGGGCCGCGGCCTCGACCGAAAGGTCGGGGCGGCTCGCCAGCAGCGTGGTGACCAGCGCCGTGTCGGATGTGGCGTCGCCCACCTCGAGGCCGCGCTCGGCGACCTCCTTGGCGAGCTCCGCGGTGTTGACCAGGTTGCCGTTGTGGGCCAGCGCGATCGTGGTGCCGGCCGGGGTGGCCCGGATCGTCGGCTGCGCGTTCTCCCAGTTCGACCCGCCGGTGGTCGAGTAGCGGGCGTGGCCGATCGCGAGGTGGCCGCGCAGGCTCGCCAGGGTCGGCTCGTCGAAGACCTGGGAGACCAGGCCGATGTCCTTGTAGACGACGACTCCGGAACCGTCGCTCACCGCGATGCCGGCAGCCTCCTGGCCACGGTGCTGGAGAGCGTAAAGCCCGAAGTACGTGAGTTTGGCAACTTCTTCCTCGGGGGCCCAGACGCCGAAGACGCCGCAGGCATCCTGGGGGCCGCGCTCCTGGGGGTCGAGATCGTCGGTCAACCGGCCGTCGCCTCGGGGCACCTGCTCGCTCCCTCGCGTTGTTAAATCTGCGCAGTGGATCTGCATAAACGGCTCGAAGCGCTGATCTGCTCGAACTCGCGGGTCCGCTCCGATCGCCCAGTGTACGCGAGCCCGGGGGCACCGGCCCCGGGCTCATCAGCCGGTGAGCGGCAGGTACTCGGAGAGATCGGTCCGGATGCCGCTCGCCCGCAGGCGCCCGTCGCGGACCGCGTCGTTCCAGTCCAGGCGCCCGGAGGCCACGAGCAGCCAGGTCACCGGGTCCGTTTCGACCACATTGGGCGGTGTGCCGCGCGTATGCCGCGGTCCGGCAACGCACTGAATAGCACCGAAAGGTGGAATCCGTACCTCCACCGATCGGCCAGGCGCTCGTCGGGACAACTCGGTCAGCAGGGCTCGGACGGCGTCACGGAGCACCGGACGGTCAGGGTCGACACCCCGATCCAGCGCGTCCAACGCCTCGGACACCGACTCGGATTTATTGTGCGCAGGGGACACGTCGGGACGATACGACCCGGTCTGCCGACAACGGCACACCGCCCTGGGTCGCGCGAGAGACGTGTGGCAGGGCATAGTTGCCGACGGTGTACAAGTCGCGGGATCTCATCGGGCGCCGAAACCGGTGACCGCGACCGGAAGGCGGTGGACGTGACGACGCACCTACGAGGCCGGACGACTCAGGCCGGTGCGTTCCTGGCGCTGGTCGTCGGCCTGGTGGCCGGCGTGCAGACGGCTGCTCTGGCGGACCCACCCTCCGTGCAGATCCAGTCACTGTCGTCGACCGAGGTCGATGCTGGAAGTACTGTAACCATGCAGTACACCGTTAGTAACCCCGGGCCTGGAGATGGCGAGGAAGAGCCGGGCGGCGGTAACAACGGCAACAACAACTCGGCGACCATCAAGGTCAGCGGCATGAGCTGCCGGGGCGACTGCAGCCCAGTACGGCAGATCCAGCAGTCCGAGTCGTTCACTGCGACGCTGACCGCGCCGAACGTCAACCCCGGCGAGCAGCAGTCGATCACCGTCACCGTCACCGCCACGATCAACGGCGAGACCGGCCAGGCCAGTCAGACCGTCGTCGTCCGCGGGCCGGAGGCGCCGCAGACCGTGCGGCAGGTTTCCGGCACGGTGCGCGACAACGACGGCAAGAAGCTCTCCGGTGTCTCGGTCGCCATGCAGGACAGCGCCGGGCACCAGTACGACACGACCACCAACGGCGACGGCGGCTTCTCGTTCACGTCGTCGGACAGTAACCCCATCGCGCCCGGCCGGATCACCGTCGGCGCGATCAAGGACGGCTACCAGGCCAAGAAGATCGACGTGCAGGGCAACGCGGGCCGCTCGGTGAGCACGAAGATCACGCTGAAGAAGCTCGCCACCGAGACGCCCTCGGCGTCGCCGTCGGTCAGCGCCTCGGCCACGGTCGAGCCGACCGAGGAGCCCGCCGAGGACGACGCCACCGAGGAGGACGCCGCGTCCGCCCCGCCGCCCAACACCGGCCAGCAGACCACCTCCGGCGAGTCCGGTGGCAGCAACTGGCTGCTGATCATCATGGGTGCGCTGCTGGTGGCGGCCGGTATCGGCGCCTTCATCCTGGTCTGGCTGCGCCGCAAGAACAGCGGCGGCGAGGACAGCTCGCTGGACGGGCCGACGCCCGGCTTCGGCGGTCCGGGTGGCGTGCCGGCGACCGGTAACCAGTTCGACGCGACGCGGGTCGCTGCTCCGGTCGGGGCCGGCCCGGGCGGCGACGCCACGATGGTCGCCCCGGCGGGCGGCATGCCCGGCGACATCAGCAACGCCCCGACCATGGTTCACCGCCCGGTCGTCGAGGACGAGTTCCCCGACCCGTACGGCGCTCCGGTCCCGCCCGCGGGCGGCTTCGCCGGCAACCAGTGGGGCGGCGAGCAGGGCGGCGGCTACGGCGGCGACCAGCCGTACGGGCAGCAGACCAACGGGTACGGCGGTCCGCAGGGCGGCTACGGCAACGAGGGCGCCCCGCCGCAGCGCTACGACGAGCACACCAGCCTGTACCAGCCGGAGCAGTCGCAGCAGCCGCAGCAGCCGCAGCGCTACGACGAGCACACCAGCCTCTACCAGCCCGAGCCGGGCGGTTACGGCGACCAGGGCGGCTACGGCGGCGGCCAGCCGTACGGGCAGCAGGGTGGCTACGACGACCAGGGCGGCTGGGGCGGCGGCCAGGGCGGCGGTTACGGCCCCCAGCAGGGCGGCGGCTACGACCAGCAGCAGTACGGCTATGACCAGCAGCAGCAGGGCGGCTACGGCGACCAGGGCGGTTACGGCGGCGGCCAGCAGCAGTACGGCCAGCAGCAGGGCGGCGGCTACGGGCAGCAGGGCGGTTACGACCAGCAGCAGCCCGGCGGGCCGTATGACGACGACGGCTACGACCAGCAGCGACCGCAGCAGCAGGGCGGTTACTACGGCGGTCCGCAGCAGCCGGGTCAGCGGCCCAACCGCGACTGGATGGACGACTGACCTGAAGCAGTGAAAAGAGAGGCCCCGCTGATGCGGGGCCTCTCTTTTTGGCGGGGTGCCGGAAACACGGAAGCCGGCCGGTGCGACACCGGCCGGCTTCTCGCTGCTGGCTGTGGATCAGGCGTTGCCGGGCGCCGAACCGATCGGCCCACCCGGAGCCTGCGGGTCGGTGATCTCCAGCGTCACCGAGCGCACCACGGCCGGCTCGGCCTCGGCGTCGGCGTGCCGGCTCACCAGTTCCGCGGTCCCGCCGAACAGGTCGCGCAGCGTCGCCGAGAAGGCCGCCCGCAGCTCGTCCAGCGGGATGCTGAACTGACCCTGCACCTCGAGCGCCGTCTCCTCGGAGGTGACGCCGATCGGGGTGCACGGCACGCCGTGCTCGGCCGCGAGAGCGGTGAACGCCTTCTCGTGCCCGCGCGGCACCGCCACCACGGCACGGCCCGCGGACTCGCTGAACAGGTGGACGAACGCCGAGGTGCCGTCCTCCGGCAGGGTCACCTTCGCGCCGACGTTGTTGCGCAGGCAGCTCTCCACCAGCACCTGCGACAGGCCACCGTCGGAGAGGTCGTGCGCGGCGCTGACCAGGCCGGCCTTCGAGGCCCGGCCCATCACGGCGGCCAGGGCCTGCTCGGCGGCCAGGTCCACCTTCGGCGGGCGGCCACCCAGGTGACCGTGGGTCACCCAGGCCCACTCCGAGCCGGAGAGTTCCGTACGGGTCTCACCGAGCAGGAAGAGCAGGTCGCCGCCGGCCTTGGCGGGCGCCGGGAAGCCCATCGGGATGCGCCGGGTGACGTCGTCGAAGATGCCCATCACACCGACCACCGGGGTGGGGTGGATCGCGGCGGCGCCGGTCTGGTTGTAGAAGCTGACGTTGCCGCCGGTCACCGGGGTGCCCAGCTGCTGGCAGCCGTCGGCCAGACCGTTCACCGCCTGGGCGAACTGCCACATCACGGCCGGGTCCTCGGGGGAACCGAAGTTCAGGCAGTCGGTCACGGCGATCGGCTCGGCACCGGTGACGGCGACGTTCCGGTACGCCTCGGCGAGCGCGAGCTTGGCCCCCTCGTACGGGTCGAGGCGGGCGAACCGGCCGTTGCCGTCCACCGACAGCGCCACGCCGAGACCGGTCTCCTCGTCGATGCGCAGCACACCGGAGTCCTCCGGCTGGGCCAGCACGGTGTTGCCGAGGACGTACCGGTCGTACTGCTCGGTGACCCAGGTCTTGTCGCACAGGTTCGGCGAGGCGATCATCCGCAGCACGGTCTCGCGCAGCTCGTCACCGTTCGCCGGGCGCGGCAGCGTCTCGGCCCGGTCGGCCTGGAGCAGGATCAGGTCGGACGGCTCCCGCAGCGGGCGCTCGTAGACCGGACCGTCGTCGGCGAGCGAGCCGGGCGGCACGTCCACCACGACGTGGTCGTTCCAGGTGATCAGCAGGCGGCCCGGGGTGCCGTCCGCGTTGGCCGCGGTGACCTCACCGATCGCGGTGGCCCAGACGCCCCACTTCTCGGCGACGGCCAGCACCTTGTCCAGGTTTTCCGGCGTCACGATGAGGAGCATCCGCTCCTGCGACTCGCTGGCCAGGATCTCGGTCGGTGACATCGAGGCCTCGCGCAGCGGCACCCGCTCCAGCCAGACCCGCATGCCGGTGCCGGCCGCCGCGGCGGTCTCGGTGAGCGCGCAGGTCAGGCCGGCGCCGCCGAGGTCCTGGATGCCGCTGACCAGGCCGGCGTCGTAGAGCTCGAGGCAGCTCTCGATCAGCAGCTTCTCCATGAACGGGTCGCCGACCTGCACCGACGGGCGGCGCTGCTCGGCCTCCTCGTCGAAGGTCGCCGACGCCAGCACGGAGACACCGCCGATGCCGTCCCGCCCGGTCCGCGCGCCGAGGAGCACGACGACGTTGCCGACGCCGGTCGCTTCCTTCTTCTGCAGCCGCTCGACCGGCAGGACGCCGATGCTGAGCGCGTTGACCAGCGGGTTGCCCTGGTAGCAGGGGTCGAAGACGATCTCGCCACCGATGTTCGGCAGGCCGAGGCAGTTGCCGTAGCCACCGATGCCGGCGACGACACCGGGCAGCACCCGGGCGGTGTCGGGGTGGTCGGCCGCGCCGAAGCGCAGCGGGTCCATCACCGCGACCGGGCGGGCGCCCATCGCGAGGATGTCGCGCACGATGCCACCGACGCCGGTCGCCGCACCCTGGTAGGGCTCGACGTAGCTGGGGTGGTTGTGCGACTCAACCTTGAAGGTGACCGCGAGCTTGTCGGAGATCTGCACCACACCGGCGTTCTCGCCGATGCCGGCCAGCATCCGGGTGTTCTTCGGGACCTTCTTGACGAACTCCCGCAGGTGCACCTTGCTCGACTTGTAGGAGCAGTGCTCGCTCCACATGATCGAGTACATCGCCAGCTCGGACGCGGTCGGCCGGCGGCCCAGGATCTCGCGGATCCGTGCGTACTCGTCGTCCTTGAGACCGAGGTCGGCGTGCGGCTGCAGCTCGTCCGGCGTGGCCGCCGCGCGCTGCACCGTGTCCGGCCCGTCCTCGAACTCATTGACCAGCACGTCGGTGGCGGCGAAGCCGCTCGGCTTGTTGGTCGGTCCGGTGGCCGCCGCCGGCGGCTGGTTCGGCACGCCGCGCGAGGTCTCCGCCCCGCTGGTGGCCGTCTCCGGCTGCGTGGTCATCGCTGTCCCCCTGCGAGCTGACCGTCCGCGGACGCCCCGGCCAGGGCCTGCAGGACGGAGGTGAAGAAGCCGAGGCCGTCGAGCGACGGGCCGGTCAGCGCCTCCACGGCGTGTTCCGGGTGCGGCATGATGCCGACGACGTTGCCGGCCTCGTTGGTGATCCCGGCGATGTCGCGCTGCGAGCCGTTCGGGTTGCCGCGGATGTAGCGCGCGATCACCCGGCCCTCGCCCTCGAGCTGATCCAGCGTCCGCTGGTCGGCGACGAAGCAGCCCTCGCCGTTCTTCACCGGGATCAGGATCTCCTGGCCCGCGGTGAACCGGTTGGTCCAGGCGGTGTTGGTCGCCTCGACCCGCAGCCACTGGTCACGGTTACGGAAGTGCAGGTGCTGGTTCCGGGTCAGCGCGCCGGGCAGCAGATGCGCCTCGCAGAGGACCTGGAAACCGTTGCAGATACCGAGCACGGGCAGACCGCCACGTGCGGCATCGATGATCGACTCCATCACCGGCGCGAACCGGGCGATGGCGCCGCACCGCAGATAGTCGCCGTACGAGAAACCGCCGGGCAGCACCACGGCGTCGACACCGTGCAGATCCGGGTCGCCGTGCCAGAGGCGCACGGCCTCGGCACCAGCGATCCGGGCAGCGCGGGCCGCATCCCCGTCATCGAGCGAACCAGGGAAGGTGACCACACCGATCCGCATGGTCAGGCGACCTCCGCCGCGGCGTCCTCGACGATCCGGACGTCGAAGTCCTCGATCACGGGGTTGGCGAGCAGCTTGTCGGCGATCTCGCGAGCCCGATCAAGGTCGGGTTCACCGGCGAAATCGATCTCGATCCGGCGACCGATGCGGACAGAGGAGACATCGGTGACGCCGAGCCGGGGCAGCGCATTCGCCACCGCTTGACCCTGCGGGTCCAGGATCTCCGGCTTGAGCATGACGTCGACCACGACGCGAGCCACGGGCACTCCTGACTGATAGGTGTAAGCACGCGAAGCCTACCTGGTGAACCCTGTCGGCAAGCCAAGGGCCGGTGTCAGCAGGCTGACGGAACGGTCATTGAGCTGGGAATCTCGCCGTGATCTCGCACACCAGTGCGTTTCGGACATCCGGCATCGGCCGGGGGTCATCACACCGTGATATGTGTCGATTGGATTGTGGGCACCGAGCCGGCCATGGCCTACGTTGCATCCATCGAATTCGATTCACCCCCGCGGGCGCACCTCGTCGACCCATCCCCAGAAAGGAATATCGACGTGCGCATTCGACTGCTGGCCGCACTGGCGGGTCTCGCCGCCGGTCTCGTCGCGCCGTCGGCCGCCCAGGCTGACGACGTCACCCCCTACATCATCGGCGGGAGCACGGTCTCCTCCGCGCCATGGGCCGCCGCCGTGCTGAGCAACGGGAGCTTCACCTGCTCCGGCTCGCTCATCTCGGCCAACTACGTGCTGACCGCACGGCACTGCATCAGCGGCACCATGTCGGTACGGATCGGCAGTGTGAACCGGACCTCCGGCGGGGTGACCCGTACCGTCTCGTCCACCTCGAGCCGCTACGACCTCGCGCTGATGCGGCTGAGCAGCCCGGTCAGCACCAGCTACATGCCGCTGTCCAGCGCGTACCCGCCGGTCGGCTCGACGAACTCGATCTACGGCTGGGGCATGACCTGCTACTCCGGCTGCTCGGCGTCGACCGTGCTGAAGACGGCGAGCGTCCGGGTCACCTCGACCAGCGCCACCGACGCCTACGGCGGCCGGGCGATCGCCAGCACCCGGATCAACGGCAACGCCTGGCGGGGCGACTCCGGCGGCCCGCAGGTCTACAACGGCGCCCAGGTGGGCGTGGCCTCGACCGCCGACGGGTCGAGCCGCCAGTACTACGGCAGCGTGGCTTACAACCGGGCCTGGATCACGTCAGTCGCCGGCGTCTGATCCTGACCGCACCGCGCCCGCCCGTTCGTCAGAACGGGCGGGCGCATCGCTGCTAGAGGATGGGCGCGGGCGCGTAACCCGCGGCCTCGGGGTGCCGGGCGACGATCGCGGCGATCCGGTCGGCCACCGCCTGCACCTGGGCCGGTGCGGCGCCGACGAAGGCGGCCCGGTCGGCCACCAGGGTGTCGATCTCGGCGCGGGACAGCTGCAGCCGCTCGTCCGCCGCCAGCCGGTCGAAGAGGTCGTTGACGGCCGCGCCCTTCTCTCGCATGGCGAGCGCGACGGCGACCGCGTGCTCCTTGATCACCTCGTGCGCCACCTCCCGGCCGACGCCCTTGCGCACCGCCGCGACCAGCACCTTCGTCGTGGCCAGGAAGGGCAGGAAGCGGTCCAGCTCGCGGGCGATCACCGCGGGGTACGCCCCGAACTCGTCGAGCACGGTGAGGAAGGTCTGGAACAGCCCGTCGGTGGCGAAGAACGCGTCCGGCAGGGCGACACGGCGCACCACCGAGCACGAGACGTCACCCTCGTTCCACTGGTCGCCGGCCAGCTCACCGACCATCGACAGGTAACCCCGGACGATCACCGCGAGCCCGTTGACCCGCTCCGACGACCGGGTGTTCATCTTGTGCGGCATCGCCGACGAGCCGACCTGGCCGGGCTTGAAGCCCTCGGTGACCAGCTCCTGGCCGACCATCAGCCGGATCGTGGTGGCCAGCGACGACGGCCCGGCGACGATCTGCGCCAGCGCGGAGACCACGTCGAAGTCGAGCGAGCGCGGGTAGACCTGGCCGACGCTGCTCAGCACCCGGGCGAAGCCGAGGTGCTCGGCCACCTTCGCCTCCAGCTGGGCGAGCTTGTCGAAGGAGGCGTCCAGCAGGTCGAGCTGGTCGGCGGCGGTGCCGACCGGGCCCTTGATGCCGCGCAGCGGGTAACGGCCGATCAGGTCGTCGAGCCGCTCGTAGGCGATCAGCAGCTCCTCGGCGGCCGAGGCGAACCGCTTGCCGAGCGTGGTGGCCTGCGCCGCGACGTTGTGCGACCGGCCGGTCATCACCAGGTCGGAGTGCTCCACGGCAAGCGCGGCCAGCCGCGCCAGGGTGGCCACCACCCGGCCGCGGATCAGCTCGAGCGAGGCGCGGATCTGCAGCTGCTCGACGTTTTCCGTCAGGTCACGGGAGGTCATGCCCTTGTGGATCTGCTCGAAGCCGGCGAGCTCGCTGAACTCCTCGATGCGCGCCTTCACGTCGTGCCGGGTGATCCGCTCCCGGGCCGCGATGGAGTCCAGGTCGACCCGGTCCAGCACCGCCTCGTAGGCCTCGACGACACCCTCGGGCACGGCCACGCCGAGGTCGCGCTGGGCCTTCAGGACGGCGAGCCACAGCCGCCGCTCCATCCGGATCTTCTCCTCCGGGGACCAGAGTGCGACGAGGTCGGTGGAGGCATAGCGGGCTGCAAGCACGTTCGGGATGGTCACGGCAGCGATTCTCCCACGGTCGCGGCGACGGCCCGGACGGCCCGCGACTCACGGCTCCATCGCGAAGAGCGCCACCGTGGTGCTGGTCCGCACGGTGCCGGGGCTGCCCGGTGGCTGCGCCGCCGCGTGCAGATCGCGCAGCGCCGCGGCGATCCGGTCGCGGATCTCGTGCCAGGTTTCCGGGTCGATCCAGAGCTCGGCCTCGTCCCGCACACCGGCACCCCGGCGGGTGACCGCGGCGGCTGCCTCATGGCGATAGCGTTTCGCCGTGCCGCCGCGAATCTTCTCCTCACCGGCCACCGCGATGTGCCCGGCGGAGAGAAGATTGCGCAGGTGATAACTGGCGTTCGCGTGGGTGATGCCGAGCTCGCGCGCGACCTCGGCCGCGGTCAGCGAGGACGCCGTGAGCAGGGACATGATCCGCAAGCGCACCGGGTGGGCGAGCGCACGCAGCTCGGCCGTGGCACCGGGCGAGGCTTCTCCCAACGACATGTTGGGGAGTCTATGAAGGCGGCGAGCCGACCGTCCAACAATTGTTGGAGAGTGGCACACTGCACGAAGACGCGGCATCCTCGCTAACGTTACTGACGAGTAGGTTCGACGCTCATCCCGAAAGGTCAACTGATGACTGAATTCAACCCCGAGTCGCTCTCGTCGATCGGCCCGAAGGAGTTCGCTCAGCTCGTCAAGTCCACTCCGGACTCGAAGATCGCCGAAGTGATGGCCTCGGACGCCCGGACGAAGATCCTCGACGAGGTGTTCAACCGGATGCCCACGCTGTTCCGCGCCGACAAGGCCGGCAACACCTCGGCGGTCATCCACTGGATCATCACCGGCGGCGCCGGCGGAGCCAGCGACACCTACGAGACCGTGATCGAGAACGGCGCCTGCACCGTCACCAACCAGCCGGCCCGCGAGCCGAAGCTGGCCATGACCATGGACGCGGTCACGTTCCTCAAGACGGTCGCCGGCGACGGCAACCCGATGATGCTGTTCATGACCGGCAAGATCAAGGCGAAGGGTGACCTCTCCCTGGCCGCCAGCATCGCCAAGCTCTTCGACATCCCCAAGGGCTGATCCTGTGGTGAGGTCCGGGCGCCGGCCCGGACCTCACAGCAAACCCCGGTCCCGGGCGTAGATCGCCGCCTGCGTACGGTCCCGCAGCCCCAGGCGCTCCAGGATCCGCGAGACGTGGTTCTTCACGGTGCCCTCGCTCAGATGCAGCCGGGTCGCGATCTCCCGGTTCGTGGCGCCCACCGCGACCAGCCGCAGCACCGCCTGCTCCCGCTCGGTCAGGTCGATCCGCGCGGGCCGCTGCGGCGCCGCCCGGTCCAGAGCCGTCACCAGCCGCCGCAGCGCCGCGCTGTCGTGCTGGTCGACCCCCGCCCGGGCCAGCCGGACCGCCTGGACGAGTTCCCGCGGCGGCAGATCCTTGAGCAGATAACCGCCGGTGCCGGCACGTAACGCCCGGACGACGTACTCCTCGTCGTCGAAGGTGGTCAGCATCAGGACGCGGCAGGTGGGCAGCCGGTCCCGCAGCAGCTCGGCCGCGCGCAGCCCGTCCAGCACCGGCATCCGGACGTCCATCAGCACGACGTCGGGGTTCGTCTCGCACGCCAGCGCGACCGCCGCCCGGCCGTCCGCGGCGGTGCCGACCACCTCGATGCCGGGCTCAATGCTCAGCAGCGACGCGATCCCCTCCCGGATCAGCGCCTGGTCGTCCGCCACGAGCACGCGGATCAGCTCCGGCGTCACCGGACCACCGCGATCACCCGGGTGCCCCGGCCGGGTGACGACTCCACCCGCACGCTGCCGCCCAGCGCGGCCAACCGCTCCCGCATGCCACGCAGCCCGCTGCCGGTCGCCGCGTCGGCGGTGAATCCCTTGCCGTCGTCCTCGACCTTCAGCTCCGCGGCACCGCCCGCGCAGCGCAGCATCACCGAGACCCGCTCCGCGTCGGCATGACGGCGGGCGTTGGTCAACGCCTCCTGCGCGACCCGGTAGAGCGCCTCCAGACCGGTCCGGTCGTGTGCCGACTCGTCGCCGCTGATCTCCAGCGTGATCCGGAAGCCGGCGTCGTCCAAACCGTCGGCCAGCGACTGGAGAGCTGCTGCCAGCAGGAAAGGCTCGGCCCGCAGCGCGCCCACCGACTCGCGCACCTCACGCAGTGCCCGCCCCGCGGCTTTGTGCGCGTCGGTGACGGCCCGGTCCGCGACGGCCGGATCCCGCTCCCGGAACGCCGCCGCCTTCGCCAGCTGCACGCTGATCGCGGTCAGATGGTGGCCGAGGCTGTCGTGGATGTCCCGGGCCAGCCGGTTGCGCTCGTCGGCCGCGCTCAGCTCGGCCACCCGGCGCTGCGCCAGCCGCAGATCGCTCACCAGCCGCTCGGCACGCAGCCGGCTGCGCTGCTGCTCGGCGGCGACGGCCGCCGCCGAGACGGCGAGCACCAGGCCGATGAAGAACATCAGCAGGTCGGAGACGATCTCCGGCTGGTCCCACCAGCCCGGCACCGCGCTCGCCCGGACCGCGGCGGCGGCCAGATAGGCCACCGCCAGGCCGAGACCGGCCAGGCGGCCCAGCGAGAAAAACGCGAAGAACGGCACCAGGACGTAGAGCACGCGCGCGAAGCCGCCCGGGTCGGCAGCGTTCACCGCTTCCAGCAACAGCATGCGTACGGCGAGCAGCACGATCGCCCGCATCCGGGACTGCGGCCCCCGCCCGTCGGCCTGCTCCACCCCGAGCAGCAGCACCAGAGCCACCACGAACACGGCAACGCTCGCCCGGGACGCCTCCGGGGCCAGCCCGGCGAGAACGAAGTAGAGACCGGTGAGCAGCACCGCGCCGTAGATCAGCGAGGCCACCCACCGCAGCGGCGGCGTATCCACAGCCATGCCAGTCAGGCTAGGAGACCGGGGTACGGATTCCTACGGCCGCCATCAAGGTCTGGCCGAAGGTCATGTGCCGAACGGCATGCCCCGCGTCCGGGTCTGGCCGGGCGGCACTGTCGGCGCGCAGGCGGCGCCCGGCACGGTGGCGGCATCCGCTACCGAAGGAGTCCAACATGTCCGATCGGACGCTCTACCGCCTCGCCGGTTACGCCGGTGTCCTCGGCGGCGCGATCCTCCTGGTGTCCGTCGCCCGCCGAGCCGGGGTGATCCCGGAGAACGGCTTCACCCACGCCCTGGCGCCCTCGGCCAGCGCTCTGCTGCTGCTCACCCTTACCGCGCTCTACCTGCGCGAACGGCAGGCCGCGGGCCGGCTCGGACTGGCCGGGTTCGTGCTGCACCACCTCGGGCTGAGCGGGCTGTTCGCGATCGAGTTCCTCACCCACGCGGTGCTGCAGTACCAGGACGCGGCGACCCGGGAACAGGTGCTGACCGGGCCGGGCCGCCCGTACTTCCTGGTGGTGGCGATGATCTTCCTGGTCGGGGTGCTGCTCTTCGGCATCGCCTCGTGGCGGGCCGGCGTGCTGCCCCGGATCGCACTCGCCCTTTACGTGCCGGGTCTCTGCCTCGCGGCGTTGCGCACCTCGGTCCCCGAGGCGGCCTACCTGGGCGGGCTGGCTGTCGGGGCGGCCGGCGTCATGTGGCTGTCGACGGCACTGTTCCAGGAGGCGGAAGGCGCCGGGACCGAGTCGTCTCGGCGCGCTTCCCGCGTACCCCTCAGATCTTGATCTTTCCTTCGACCGCGCGCAGCGCGATGTCGGTGCGGTACTGCGCGCCGTCCAGGCGCACGCCCTCGACGAGGGCGTAGGCGGCCTCGCGGGCCGCCGGCAGATCGGCGCCGCACGCCGTCACGCTGAGCACCCGGCCGCCGGCCGAGACCAGGGCACCGTCCGCGTTGCGGGCGGTGCCCGCGTGGATGACACCGGGCGCCTCGGCGCCCTCGATCACATCACCGGTACGCGGCACACCCGGGTAGTTGTGGCTCGCCACCACCACCGTGATCGCCGAACCGTCCCTCCACCGCAGCGGCTCGTGCGACGCCAGCGTGCCGGTGGCGGCCGCGTTCAGCAGACCACCCAGCGGCGTCTCCAGCAGCGCCAGCACCACCTGGGTCTCCGGGTCGCCGAAGCGCGCGTTGAACTCGATCACCTTCGGACCGTCCGGGGTGAGCGCGAGTCCGACGTAGAGCAGGCCGGCGAACGGGGTCCCGCGGCGGCGCATCTCGGCCAGGGTCGGCTCGACGGTCTCCCGCAGAACACGTTCCACCAGGTCGGCGGGCGCCCAGTCGAGCGGGGCGTAGGCGCCCATGCCGCCGGTGTTCGGACCCTCGTCGCCGTCCTTGAGACGCTTGAAGTCCTGCGCCGGCA
This sequence comes from Actinoplanes sp. NPDC024001, assembly GCF_040638955.1. NCBI lineage: Bacteria > Bacillati > Actinomycetota > Actinomycetes > Micromonosporales > Micromonosporaceae > Actinoplanes > Actinoplanes sp. NPDC024001. The sequence goes on along the minus strand of NZ_JBEZZB010000073.1, from coordinate 3,286 downwards.
TCAGCGGGGCGGCCGCGGTGCCGTCGGTGACCACGAACAGCGAGACCTCGGGACCGGACAGGTACTCCTCGATGACGACCTTGCCGCACGCCTCGGCGTGGATCAGGGCCTCGTCGAGGTCGTCGGTCACCACCACGCCCTTGCCGGCGGCCAGGCCGTCGTTCTTCACCACGTAGGGCGCGCCCAGCTCGTCGAGCGCGGCCCGGACCGCGGCCATGTCGGTGCAGGCGAAGGAGCGGGCGGTCGGCACCCTGGCGGCCGTCATGACCTCCTTGGCGAACGCCTTGGAACCCTCGAGCTGGGCGGCGGCCGCGCTCGGGCCGAAGCAGGCGATGCCCTTGGCCCGCACCGCGTCGGCGACCCCGGCGACCAGGGGCGCCTCCGGGCCGATCACCACCAGGTCGGCGCTCAGCTCCACGGCGAGCGCCGCGACCGCGGCGGGATCGGTGGCCTTGACCTCGTGCAGCTCGGCGACCTGGGCGATTCCCGGGTTGCCCGGCGCGGCGGCGAGGAAGGTGACGGACGGGTCGGCGGCAAGCCCGACGGCAAGCGCGTGCTCGCGCCCACCGGAGCCGATCAGAAGTACGCGCACGACGGCCCATCCTACCTGCGCGACCGTCGCGTAAACTTCGGCAGTACCCGGACTCCTCCAGGTACGACCCGTTCGGGAAAGGCATTACCGAAGTGCCGGTGATCGTGTTGGTCGGCGCCCAGTGGGGCGACGAGGGCAAGGGCAAGGCGACGGACCTGCTGGGTGACCGGCTGGATTACGTGGTCAAGTTCAACGGTGGCAACAACGCAGGCCACACTGTCGTCATCGACGGCGAGAAATACGCACTCCACCTCCTGCCGAGTGGCATCCTCTCCCCGAACGTCGTACCGGTGATCGGCAACGGCGTCGTCGTGGACCTCAACGTGCTGTTCCAGGAGATCGACGGACTGGAAGCGCGCGGCATCGACACGTCCCGGCTGCGGATCAGCGCCAACGCGCACGTCATCGCGTCCTACAACCGCTCGATGGACAAGGTCAGCGAGCGGTTCCTCGGCGCCCGGCGGATCGGCACCACCGGCCGGGGCATCGGCCCCACCTACGCCGACAAGATGAACCGGGTCGGCATCCGGGTGCAGGACCTCTTCGACGAGTCGATCCTGCGGCAGAAGGTGACCGCGGCGCTGGCCTTCAAGAACCAGGTGCTGTCGAAGATCTACAACCGCAGCGCGGTGAAGGCCGAGGACGTCGTCCAGGAGCTGCTCTCCTACGTCGACCGGCTCCGGCCGTATGTGGCGGACACCGCCCTCGAGCTCTCCCAGGCGATCGACAACGGCAAGGTCGTGCTCTGCGAGGCCGGTCAGGCCACCCTGCTCGACGTCGACCACGGCACCTACCCGTTCGTGACCAGCTCGAACGCGACGTCCGGCGGCGCCTGCACCGGCTCCGGCATCCCGCCGACCCGGATCGACCGGGTGGTGGCCGTGCTCAAGGCCTTCACTTCCCGCGTCGGCGAGGGCCCGTTCCCCACCGAGCTGCACGACAAGTTCGGCGACTACCTGCGCGAGGTCGGCCACGAGTACGGCACGACCACCGGCCGCCCGCGCCGGATCGGCTGGCTCGACCTGGTCATCGGCCGCTACGCGCAGCGGATCAACGGGGTCACCGACTTCGCACTGACCAAACTGGACAACTACGACGGGCTGGACGAGATCCCGGTCTGCGTGGCATATGACGTGAACGGCGTCCGGCACGACGAGATGCCGGTCAACCAGACCGATTTCCACCACGCCAAGCCGATCTACGAGACGCTGCCTGGCTGGAAGGAAGACATCTCCGGCTGCCGCAGCTTCGAGGACCTGCCGAAGGACGCGCAGCGGTTCGTCGAGTTCGTCGAGCAGCGCATCGGTGCGCGCATCTCGATCGTGGGTGTCGGGCCGGGCCGTGAGGCGGTCATCGAGCGGCACTCGGTCCTCGGGGCATAAACAGTGCCTCCCCGCGGCGGAAAACCGATGCCAACCCGAACGGCAACCGACGTCGTGCTCCTCAGCCTCGCCGAGGGGTCCGGGTCCGGCGACGCCTGCGGATCCGGGTGCGGTGGGTGCGGGTCGGCTGCCACGGCGACCTGCGCACCCCGTACCCCGGTGTTGGCCTGTGCTGACGCCCTGCGTGCCGCCGGCGCGCGCGTCGAGACCGTGATGGCCGGGTCGGACAAGGAGATCGACGAGGTCCTGGCCCGGCTCGACGGCCCGGCCAGGCCGGACGGCCTGACCTGGCCCGACCCGGACAGCAAGGTCCGGCTGGTGGTGGCGAGCGCCACCGACGGTCAGCTGCGCGCGGTCATGCGGCGGCTGGTCCGGCGGTACGCTCCGCCGCCCAGCAAGCGCCCGGCCGACCTGCCGGCCGCTCGCACCGTGCCCGACCTGCCACCGATCGCGATCCTGCCGCTCGACGCGGGCAACAGGGACGATCTCGCCGCACAGCTCGGCCTGCCCCGCACCCCGGCCGAGGTCGCCGCGGCCGTGCTCGCCGGCGGTGTCCGGCGGCTCGATCTGCTGCGTAACGACGGCGGTTCGGTCACCTTGGACGGTGCGCTGCTCGGCGGCACCGGCGACGACGGTCGCGCGGTGCCGTGGCGCGGCCGGGTGGAGGTCGACGACGCCGTGCTCACCGACGGCGAGGAGCCGGTCCTGGCCTGCGCGGTCGGCAACGGCGGTGGCTACGCCGAGTTCGACGGCCTGCGGCTGCTCAGCGAGGGCGACCCCACCGACGGGCGGGTCGAGGTCGCGGTGGCGGTCCCGGTCGTGGTGAAGAAACGGTTCCGGGCTGACCGGACGGGGATCCAGGTGCGCCGGGCCCGGGGGCGGGCCGTCTCGGTGCTGCCCCGCGACGGGGACCTGCAGTTCCTCGACGACGGGGTGGCGGGGTCGACGAGCCGCAAGCGGTCGTGGTGGACCGAGGCGGGGGCTTGGGCGGTGTACTCGGGCTGACGACATCGCGGGTTTGCCTGGGTTTTCCGCTGCGGGGCAATTCTGTGTCACCCTGAGCGGACATTCGGCCAGATGTCGCCTAACGGGAGGTCGTCTTCGTGGAGGACGAGCACGCCGACCGCACGACGGCCCGGGACGTGGAACCGTTCTGGGCCGAGGATCCGACCAAGCCGACCGGCGTGGTCCAGGTGGAGCCGGGAGTGTTCCGGCCATCCGGGCCGCAAGCGCCGGCCCAGCGGACGCCGCCACCCGGCCCGCAGGCGCCGGCCCAGCGGACGCCGCCACCCGGCCCGCAGGCGCCGGCCCA